>DATJJM010000098.1:0-2566 GCA_035492535.1 Acetobacteraceae bacterium
CGCACAGCGGCACATCGTCGCGGGACTGACGGCAGGTGCGGTCAAGGGGTGACGGCGCCGGTCCATCCTCGCTGTTACCGATCGGGCGTGGCCAGTGAAGCCGGTCAGTGCCATCGGTGTGCTGGCGTAGCGGTCTCGACCCGTTCGCGACGCGTTCCAGCACCTTGGCCGCGAGCGGCGACTGGGTGGAGGTGAAGAAGTCGGAGAACGGCCGCCGCGCGTGAGCCCAACAGAATGCCAGCCTGATCCGGCATCTTTGCGCGCTTGGACCAGGCTGCTGAACCCGGCATATCCGTCCGCTGCAGTGTGTCTGTGAATAACGCCAGGTGGCCGGATGCTCGCGCTTGCGATCCTCGGAGTAGACATAGGCGGCTGCCGGTGCACACGACCCCAAAGTGGAAGCCGGTCGATATTGGCGCAACCGATTGCTCCGCGGCCAGCATCGCCGCCGCGGACCTCAACCGACAACCCGACGAAAGGCATCCAAGTTGTGAGCAACGTGCTCGTTTTAGAGAGCCTACCGTGACCGACATTGTCGTAGCCCGCGTGGCGCACGTACTTGCTGTCGTTTTGTGGATCGGCGGTGTCGGGATGGTGACGACGGTTCTGCTGCCAGCCATTCGGCGATCTTATCCGGCCGAGCAACGGTTTGGCATCTTTCATGCGATGGAAGCCAGCTTCGCCCGACAAGCTCGCGTCACCACGGTCATCACCGGGATCAGCGGCTTTTACATGACGTGGCGCCTGGACGCCTGGTCCAGATTCCAAACGAGCGATTTTTGGTGGATGCACGCTATGGCGCTGACATGGTTTGTCTTCACAGCGATGCTGTTCGTTATTGAACCGTTGTTCCTGGAGCGATTGCTTGCGCACCGTGCCGAGGCGGCGCCCGAGGCAACCTACCGGCGCATTGAATGGCTGCACCGGTGTCTGCTCGTTCTGAGTCTGGTGACTATTGCGGGCGCGGTTGCCGGCAGCATGGGCGTCAACCTATTCGACTTGTAATCAACGACGCCTCGTCGTCCGGGCGAACCTCGCCGTCGACATTCTTGGCGACCGGCACCAATAGCGCCCAGCCTGGACGATGGATTTGTATTCGGCTCGCACCGCAAGCGGCCCGCAGGCGCCTGGTTTGCCCTAGGTGTCCGCAGCCATAGCGTGCGCCATTACGAAGTCGGCTAAAACGCTGATATCGGACAGCGGCAAGCCGGGAACCGGTGCTGTCACAGGGACCTCCGACGTCACGGCCAGCACCATGGTATCATTCGATGCGAATAGCGCCCGATCCTGGCCGGCTGGCACTGGCGACCATAACTTCCGAGGCTCCTGCGCTGCGGTGCTTCCAGATGCAACTGCCCTGTCTTTCAAGATCGACCGCGTCGGACACACGTTTGATTGTGGACACGCGGAGCCCACGTCCGGTCAGTTCGACCACCAAGCGCCACACCAGTTCTGATTTCTCCGCACATTTGCCAATCAAGCTGAAGGCTTTCATCGTGCGTACCTTTCCTCCACCGTCACCATCGCTATTCGGCAGCCACGGCAAGCGTCTCGGGGCACCTACCGTTACTGCATGCATCAGCACAAAATCAGCAGCGCGCCAATGTCGATCAGCGCCGGAGCGATCACGTTCATGCCGGCCGCACCAGCGTTCTGGGCTTCATTGGCATGCGGGCCTTCACTGGATCTGGAAACGCGCGCAGCAGGATGGCCTGCAACGCCGCTGCGCCCGGCTGCGGCGAGTTCGCCATTTTGCCGACGAGATCCAGCCAGATTTCCTCGCTGCCATGGTCCAGCAGATGCCGGACGGTTGCTGCAACGTAGGTTCCAGGCGTGACGCCGTTCTCGTCGGCCGCGGTCTTGACCCGTTCCAGCAACGCCTCGTCGGCAATGATGGCGAGGAGTTCTTCGGCCGCCGCGGCATTGGTCAAGCCGCCCAGGATGTTGCCGAGCATCGGCGCCGCTACTGAACGAGGGGCGAGGAGGCGCCCGCGACATTGCATCCGCTGATCCGTGCCTGACCCGCCAACAACGCCACGTACTGTGCGGCCGCGCGACGCGATGAGCTGGCCTCGAGATAGGATGCAATGCGATCGTGGACCTGTTCGAACGGCAGCACCTCTCCATCGACCTTGCGGTCTAGACGGACGACATGAACGCCGTAGCGCGTTCGCACGACGTCCGGACAAATCTCGCCGGCCGCAAGCGACCGGAGCGCAGTCTCGAATTGGGGTGTGGTGTCGCCCTCGGCGACCTGGCCGAGACGTCCACCCTCGGCCGCCGACGGGCAGTCGGACAATGCGCGGGCGAGGTTTTCGAAATTGGCTGGTGCAGCCTTGACGTCTTCGAGGGCCGCCGTGGCGCGCTCGAAGGCCACAGCGTACGCAGCCTGATCGTCCTGAGGCGCCTTGAACAGGATGTGCAACGGCTCGTAGAGGTCGGGGCTGCGGAACCGCGCGAGGTTGGCCTGGTAATAGCGGCGGCAGTCCGCCTCCTCGGCTCTTGGCGTCCTGACCTCGGCTTCGAGCAACATGCGGATCAACGCCTCCTCATCGGTCTCGCGCAG
>DATJJM010000099.1:0-7088 GCA_035492535.1 Acetobacteraceae bacterium
ATCAGGTAGGCATGCCGCTGGTTCGCAGCGTCCCAGGCAATGATGCAGGCGGCGTTGCGAATGCAGGTTGTTGTCATTGGCTTCCCCATGATCGCGACAACAACACTGTGCGGGGCGACGACCGATGTCCACCTGCGAGGCGGGCATTGCGCCGCGGCAGGCGGTGGATTGGAAGCCGAGCGTGATTAATCGGCGCGTCGCATTGATCTAGATCAACCCGCCGCTAGCCGCAGTCTATTAATGTGGGACGGTCTCCCTGAGCGAGTCAGCATGCAGCGCCCACGCCGTCCTCGACTGACCCAAATGACGTCCGCCGAATTGCTGGCACGCGCCGACGAACTCCGCCGGATGGCAGAGCAGGCATCGACGCCGGATATCCGAGAGGCGCTTCAGCGGCTGTCACGGCGGTATGAGCAGCTTGCCCGGGAGCGCGAGCGAGATGGCCATTGATCTGCATCAAAGCAAACCATGGCCTGCATTGGCATAGGGCAGAGGACGCCGTACGCCCATGGCGCTCATTCCGGCCATTCCGCCATCTCGTCCGCTAATTCAAACAGCCCCGGTTTGTGCCGGGGCTTTTGCTTATCTGCCTAGTGCAGCCAGCCGGCCAGGATCGCCAGCAGCAGCAGTGCCACGATGTTGGTGATCTTGATCATCGGGTTCACTGCCGGACCGGCGGTGTCCTTGTACGGATCGCCGACGGTGTCGCCGGTGACCGCGGCCTTGTGGGCCTCGGAGCCTTTGCCGCCGTGGTGGCCTTCCTCGATGTACTTCTTGGCATTGTCCCAGGCGCCGCCGCCTGACGTCATCGAGATCGCGACGAACAGGCCGGTGACGATGGTGCCGAGCAGCATGGCGCCGAGCGAGGCGAAGGCGGCCTCCTTGCCGGCAACGATGTCGATGATGATCCACAGCACGATCGGCGCCAACACCGGCAGCAGCGACGGGATGATCATCTCGCGGATCGCGGCGCGGGTGAGCATGTCCACGGCGCGGCCGTATTCCGGCTTGGCCGTGCCCTCCATGATGCCGGGGATTTCGCGGAACTGCCGCCGCACTTCGACCACGACGGCGCCGGCCGCGCGGCCCACCGCGGTCATGCCCATGGCGCCGAACAGGTAGGGCAGCAGGCCGCCGATGATCAGGCCGATCACCACGTAGGGGTTCTGCAGAGTGAAATCGACCTTCAGGGTCGGGAAGTAGTGCTGGAGGTCCTGGGTGTAGGCGGCGAACAGCACCAGCGAGGCGAGGCCCGCGGAGCCGATGGCGTAGCCCTTGGTGACCGCCTTGGTGGTGTTGCCGACGGCGTCCAGCGCGTCGGTGGTGACGCGGACGTCGGCCGGCAGGTCGGCCATCTCGGCGATGCCGCCGGCGTTGTCGGTGACCGGGCCGTAGGCATCCAGCGCCACGATCATGCCGGCGAGCGACAGCATGGTGGTGACGGCGACGGCGATGCCGAACAGGCCGGCGATCATGTAGGTCACCACGATGCCGACGCAGATGACGATGGCGGGCAGCGCGGTTGCCTCCATGGAGACGGCGAGACCCTGGATCACGTTGGTGCCGTGGCCGGTGGTGGAGCTCTGCGCGATCGAGCGGACCGGGCGGTACTCGGTGGCGGTGTAGTATTCGGTGATCCAGACGATGGCGCCGGTGACCGCGAGGCCTACCAGGGCGCAGAAGAACAGCATCAGGCCGGTGGTGGAGCCACCCGTCGTCAGCGGCAGCGGAGCGCTGAAGCCGATGAACCAGGCGATGATCAGCGCGATGCCGACGATCGACAGTGCGCCGGTGACCAACAGGCCTTTGTAGAGCGCCTTCATGATCCCGTTGTCGGGGCCGAGCTTGACGAAATAGGTGCCGACGATGGAGGTGAAGATGCAGATGCCGCCGATGCCCAGGGGCAGCATCAGCATGGCGTCCTGCACCGGGCCGGTGAAGAAGATCGCCGCCAGCAGCATGGTCGCGACGATGGTCACGGCGTAGGTCTCGAACAAGTCGGCTGCCATGCCGGCGCAGTCGCCGACGTTGTCGCCCACGTTGTCGGCGATCACGGCGGGGTTGCGGGGGTCATCCTCGGGGATGCCGGCTTCGACCTTGCCCACCAAGTCGGCGCCCACGTCGGCGCCTTTGGTGAAGATGCCGCCGCCGAGACGGGCGAAGATCGAGATCAGCGAGCCGCCGAAGCCCAGCGCCACCATCGCTTCGAGTACGGGGCGCAGGTCGGTACCGGTCATGTTGGCACGCAGCACGAAGTAGTAGCCGGCGACGCCGAGCAGGCCGAGGCCAACGACGAGCAGGCCAGTGACCGCGCCGGCGCGGAAGGCGATGTCGAGACCGGCGGCGAGGCCCCGCTTGGCGGCCTCGGCGGTGCGGACATTGGCACGGACCGACACGTTCATGCCGATATAGCCGGCGGCGGCCGAGAGAACGGCGCCGATGACGAAGCCGATGGCGACATGGATGCCGAGGGTCAGGCCCAGAATGATCAGGATCACCACGCCGACGATGCCGATGGTGGTGTACTGACGGTTCAGGTAGGCGCGGGCGCCCTCCTGCACGGCGGCGGAGATTTCCTGCATGCGGGCGGTGCCGGCGTCGGAGGCCAGGACCTGCCGGCTGGTGACGAAACCGTAGATCAGCGCCAGCAGCCCGCAGGCGATGATCACATAATTAGCCAGTTGCATGAGTGGGTTCGATCCTTGTTGCGGCTGAGGCCGCCACAGGCGGGGCGCGCCGGCCGGAGAGGGAAAGTCGGCGCGGGGGTATGCCAGATAGGTGAACAAGTGGCAAATGGTCTGTAACGAATGGGCGCACGGGGGGACGGCCTGGTGGGTGTGGCGCGTGGCCTGGGCGGACGGCCTCGGCGGCTGACCTTCCTCGGCCGGCGGGCACAGCGGAAATAGCAACGTCGCGGCACCCAGCCCGATGGGTGCACCCAGAACCGTCTCCCGGGCACGCGCAGTGAACAGCACCGGGGAGTGCTCGCCCGCAACAGCCAGCGTGAGGGCAGATTCCGGCCTTGGCGAGGGATCAGCCATTGGCTTGGCGAGGGTGGGACACAACGTCATCGCCACAGTCGAGTCCTGGCCTCAGGTCACCGCGCTATGGCTCAAGGTGGAACCTGCGAGAGCCGCAAACCTTGGTCTTAACGTCGCGATAGGTGCGACGGTGAATTCGTTCACCTTATCATCGCTACGACGCATCGGCGCACCAGGGGCGAGAACAGAACCTGGAACAAGGCAACAAGTATGATGCCGCCGAAGATGCCGACGAGCCTATCGATCGCCGGCAGGATGTCCGGAGAGGGAGCCATGCCCTCCACCATGGCCAGGATCACGGCGACGCCGGCCTGGTGACCGACGTACGAGGCTGCGCCACCGCGGTGAAGCACGTGGCCCGAAAGGTAGAGCCCCAGGAACAGCAGGCTGATCCACAGGACAAACGAATCGTCGATGACGCCAAGGCACAGCAGGCCGTAGATACCGCCTGCGATACAGCCGGTGGCACGCGTCGCTGCCGTCCAGTGTGGGTCGCGCTGGATGGCGATCATGATGACGAAGGCGGTGATGGGCGTCTGGTCCAGGCCCGGCAGCTCGAGACCGTTCCAGATGCCGGGCACCGATGCGATGGCAAGGCCCGCGGTGATGGCGATGACCAGCAGGTCCACGTCCACGGGCTTCGAGAATACGCCCGGCTTTGGCGGGCCTTTCGGCTGGCTGGCGGGATCGGGGCCAAGCAGGATGTCCACGACGCTGGCCGCCACGGCGCCGACAACGATCTCGAGTGCGCGGTACACCGCGATGGTCAGGGCCACTCCAGGAGTGAAAAGCGACCCGAACATGACGAGAAGCGCTGTGACTCCCAGCAGCAGCACGGCATAACTGTGGTCCACCCGCGCCTGGGCGTAGAGGGTGAAACCGACGACCGATCCGGCAAGCGCAGAGAAGATCACATGGTCCGCGACGGTGGCGGATAGCACGTAGCCGAGCGCGGCTCCGGCGACTGTACCGACTACCCGGTCGAAGGAACGGGAGAGCGTGGCTGCCGCATCGTGCTGGAGCATTCCGAAGGCGGTGATGCCTGCCCAGTAGGGATCATCGAGATGGAACGCAATGGCCACGACAATGGCGAGCACGCCTGCCAGCGAGGCGCGGAATGCCAGCCCTGCGGTGGGGCCGGAGAATGAGAATGCGGCGAGTTCCGACCTGCTCTCGCGGCCGAGCCGCGCGACGATGCCAGCCGGGCTCGTGGTCACCGGAAGACCAGAACGCGCGCGTCCGCTCCCATGTAGAGTTCGTCGCGTGGCACCGGTGGATCGAAGACGATCGTGACAGGCAGCCGGCGCAGCAGGCGGATCCAGTTCGTCGTGGGCGCGACATAGGGCAGCAGGAGACCAGGCGAATTGTCGCGGGCGATGCCGCGTCCGACGCTCTCGACCCGTCCGCGGAAGACATGCCATGCATGGCTGTCGAGCCAGATCCAGACCGGCGTGCCCGGCTCGAGACTGGCGGCAGCGTATTCCTTGAAGTTCGCTGTGATGCGAAAGCGGTTGAGGTCGACGAGGCCGATCAGCGGTGAGCCCACCTTGGCATAGACGCCGGGCCGGAGGGTCAGGTTCGTCACATAGCCGTCCACGGGCGCGTTGATCGCGGTGCGAGAGAGATCGTAGGCGGCGATCGCCTGCCCGGCCTTTGCAGCTTCGACGGCGACTTTCGCCATATCCACCTGCCTCGCGGCCACACCAGCCTGGGCGTGCGCCTGCGCAAGCCGGTCCTGGGCTGCACGCAACCCTTCCGTCGCGCTGTCCATTTGCTCGCGGGACACGATCTGGTCGGACGCGAGCGATTTGACCCGGTCGTAGGTCTGTTGTGCGAGATGAAGCGCGGCGCTGCTCGAGTCGATCTGTGATGCGATCACGGCCGCGGCTGCTGTCTTCTCCTGCATGTCCGCAACGGCGGCGGCGACCTGCTCCTGCTTCAGCGCGAAGGCCAGGCGGAAGGGCTCGGGGTCCAGCTGGAGCAGCCGATCGCCGGTCTTGACCGACTGGTTGTCCGTTACGGCGAGCGATTGGACGACACCGTCCACCTCAGGCGCGATGGGAACGAAATCGGATTGCACATAGGCGTCGTCGGTATAGAGGACGACGTGGTCGATGCCGAAATAGACAATCGCTGCCACGCACAGGAGGACAACGAGCCACCGGCGGAGATGCGACCTAGGCTGCACGGGGGCATCGCGGTCTCGGCGAAACAACCTGGTGATGATCAATGGTACGGATGACCCTTCCAAACGGGGAAGCCAGGGAGTTGATTCCGGCCCGTAGCGTGGCGGCGGCTTGGTTCATGCGCCGGTGATGCCATTATGTCTCCGGATAGCTCCCGCTTGAATGGCATCGCGCAGGCGGTGTGGGTCCGGGCTGGCGCCGCAAGGCATTGCAGTGGTTCGTCGCGCCCCCAATGTGAGACGGATCGCAATCGGTTGCGATGATCTGGCGGCGCGACTATGCAGGGACGGGATGGACACGTCGATTGCCCTGGCGGCCACTGAACATACCCCGAGCGTCACCTTCCCGGAGGGCATGACGCTGGACTGCGGCGCGCGGCTGGAGCGCGTGACGGTGGCCTATCGCACCTATGGGACGCTGAATGCGGCGCGCAGCAATGCGATCCTGGTATGCCACGCGCTGACCGGCGACCAGTATGTCGCGGACACGCACCCGGTGACCGGCAAGGAGGGTTGGTGGGACGCAGTCGTGGGGCCAGGGCTGCCGGTCGATACCGACCGCTATTTCGTCATCTGCGCCAATGTGCTGGGCGGGTGCATGGGTTCAACCGGGCCACGGAGCCTGCGGGGCGACCAGAGCGGGCCGTGGGGAACGGATTTTCCACCGGTCACCGTCCACGACATGGTGCGCGCACAGAAGCTGCTGATCGACCATCTGGGAATCAACCGGCTGTTCGCTGTGATGGGCGGGTCGATGGGCGTGATGCAGGTGCTGCAATGGGCGGCAAGCTATCCCGATGCGGTGTTCGCGGCGGCTCCGATCGCGTGCGCGGCGTATCATTCAGCGCAGAACATCGCGTTTCATGAGGTCGGACGGCAGGCGATCTTTGCCGATCCGGAGTGGCATGGCGGACGCTACTGGCAGAACGGCAACGTGCCGGCGCGCGGTCTGGCTGTGGCGCGGATGTGCGCGCACATCACCTATCTGTCCGAGCAGGCGCTGACGCGGAAGTTCGGGCGGCGGCTGCAGAATGCGCCGAAGGATCCGAGCGAGGCGATGTCGCTGTTCGGTGAGATGTTCCAGGTGGAGAGCTATCTGCACCACCAGGGTTCGACCTTCGTGCAGCGGTTCGACGCGAACTCGTATGTGACGATCACGCGGGCGATGGATTACTTCGATCTCGCCGCGGAGTACGGTGGCGACCTGGCGAACGCGTTCAAGGGGACCAAGACGCGGTTCCTGGTGACGTCGTTCACCTCGGACTGGCTGTTTCCGACGGCGGAGAGCCGGGAGACTGCACGGGCGCTGAACCGGGCCGGGGCGAACGTGTCGTTCGTGGAGATTCCGAGCGACAAGGGACACGATGCGTTCCTGCTGGAGGAGCCGAATTTTCACCGCACGCTGGGTGGGTTCCTGGCGGGGTGCGCGGTGCATGCGGGGCTGGAGGGGTAGCGGCAGCCGGCTCCGGTATCGTTACCGACGTATGTGTAGTAGTGGCAGTCGTAGCTACACTACGAGGGGCAGTGACGATCCGTGCTGGCTACCGCCATTAGCAGTCATGTCAACTGGTGCCCCATACCGGGATTTCCAGCGCCTCTCCCGCCTTCCGCAGGTCGCCATCAAGCGTGGCCAGCGGCAGCCCACGTCGCTGCGCCAGTTCGAGATAGGTGGCGTCGTACAGCGTGAGCCGAAAGCGATCCGCGAGTGACAGCGTGTCCGACCACGCGCGGTCCTCGGTATGCGGGTCGGTCGTGATGTCCAGCAGCGTCATGTCTGCCAGTGCGGCACGGCGAAACTCTGCGTCGATGCGGTTGCGGCGCACGGCCATCGTCAGGCTGTTGCCGACCTCCAGGCGCCATAA
>DATJJM010000100.1:0-4287 GCA_035492535.1 Acetobacteraceae bacterium
CGCCACTTCATGCGGGTGTCCCTGTAGTGAGTTGCGATTCGTCAACGTGTTCGACTGGCTGCCAGATGCCACCGGAGGCGTCGCTGCGGAGCATGGCGTCGATCACCAGGCTGTTGCGGTAGCCGTCGGCGAAGGTTGGCAGCGCGGCAGGCTTGTGTTCCGGCCGGGCACCCTCGCCGATCCATCGGTACGCGTCGGCGATCAGGTTTCGAAAGGCATCCGCCCACGCCTCCGGATGACCGGCCGGCAGATGCGCATAGCTGCGTGCGGAAGGATCGAGCCGGGCGGGATCTTTCGCGATCAGCGCATTGGCCTGCGCGTGATGACCCAGCCACAGCTCGTTGGGTTGCTCTTGCCGCCATGCCAGCGATGCCTGGCGGCCGTTGACCTCCAGGCGCAGATCGTTCTTGTGCCCCGGCAAGACCTGGCCGACCACGAGGGAGCCGCGCGCGCCGTTGTCGAAACGCAGCAGGACACTCGCGAGATCTTCGCTGGTGATCTTCACTTCGCGTCGCGCTGTGTCGGTCGATGCATCGAAGGCCCGGCTGGCGGTCGCCGCCACCTGTCGAAGAGGCACGGCGGTATGCAGGTCGGCCAGTACCGCGACGATCCGTGAGCCGGTCACATGCTCGGCCAGATCGCACCAGTGCGAGCCGATATCGCCAAGTGCAGAGCTTGCGCCTCCCAGACTCGGGTCGAGGCGCCACGAGTACGTGCGCTCGTCGGTCAACCAGTCCTGCAGGTAACAGCCATGCACGAACACCGGCGCACCAAGTTCGCCATTGGCGATCATGCTTCGCGCCTGCTGGACCAGCGCATGGCCGCGATAATTGAACGTCACCACGTGGGCCAGGCCGGAAGCGCGCGCGGCTTCGAACAACTCACGGCTTTCCTTGGCACTGCTCGCCAGCGGTTTATCCGAGATCACATGCTTGCCGGCGCGAAGCGCGGCCAGCGAGACCTCTTTATGCAGGTGATTGGGGGTGGTGTTGTGCACGACGTGCACGGCCGGATCATCGAGCAGGCGTTGATAGTTCTCGTACGCGCGTCCCACACCCAGTTCAGCGGCGCGCCGCTGGGTCGACTCGGGGCTCGATCCGGCAACGCCGATCACGTCGACGTTGCCAAGGCGGCGAACCGCATCGAGGTGATGCGCCGCAATGAAGCCGGGACCGACCAGCCCCATGCCAAGCCTGCTCATCGAGCGCACCCGGAGCCGCTGCAACTGCGATGGCAGCGGCCGCGCACAGGCGCTGCAAGCGGTGCTCTAGCAATGCACGATACGGGCCGACCCGACATGTCCCCTCCGACGCGATGCTGCGCTCAAGAAATGTATTCGATTACATTTATCCAGCCACTTGCACTTCGGTGCCACTTGCCCTGCGTCTAAAAATGTCTAAATATCGCGGGAAAGCGGCGGGTTTATGTAACAGATGTGCAAACGCCCGTGCAATGCTTTCATGTAATCCATTACATTGCAGCGCAGCAAACGAAGGCGTTCGCCCGTGATCAAGCGCCTCGGCAAACAGGTGGCAGGCCGACTGGCGGTGGTATGGTCGCCAGCGCAGGCGCAACAAGGAGGGGGAACCGGTGAGTGGAGATGGCTCCAAGACCAAGCGGCCGGGCAAAGGCTCAGTGGCCAAGCTGGCGAAGCAGCCCGCGCGCGTGCGCACGGTCAAAGAGATTGCCGCTGCCGCCAATGTTTCGGTCGCCACCGTCTCTCGCGCCTTGCAGCGCCCGGAGATCGTCAGCGAAAAGACGCGCAAGCACATCCACGACGTGGTCAGGCGGCTGGGCTACACGCCCAACGCACTTGCGCGCAACCTGCGCACGGCGCGCACGCGGCTGATCATTGCCTTGCTGCCGGATATCGCCAATCCATTCTTCTCCGAGGTGATCCGCGGCATCGAGCAGGTAGCGCATGAGAGCGGCTATTGCGTGCTGTTGGGCGAAACGCAGGGCAGCCTGGTCCGCGAACAGTCCTATGCCGACATGGTGGCTGCGCGCCAGGCCGACGGCATCATCACCATGTCTCCCCGGGTGCCATCGATTCCGATCCAGGGTCGGCTTCCCGTGGTCAATGCGTGCGAATACGTCAAGGACGCGCATATCTCCAGCGTCTACGTGGACAACGTCGCCGCTGCGGGTGTGGCGGTCGACTATCTGTTGATGCTGGGTCATCGCCAGATCGCCTTTGTCGGCGGTCCGCCGGCCAGCCCGATCTGCGTGGATCGCGAGCAGGGTTATCGGCTTGCCCTGCAACGCGCCAAAGTGCCGGCCAAACCCGCATTGACGGTTTCCGGCGATTTCTCCATCGAGGCCGGCGAGCGGGCCATCGAATCGCTGCTCTCCCGCGGCCAGGCATTCACGGCGGTGTTCTGTGCCAACGACGAAATGGCCATCGGCGCCATGCGTGCCCTGAGCGCGCGGAATCTGCGTGTACCCGACGATGTGTCGGTGGTCGGCTTCGACGATATCCGCTTCGCCCGCTACACCACGCCGGCACTGAGCACCGTCGCCCAACCGAAGAACGCACTGGGGCGCGAAGCGATGAGCATGTTGATCGAACTGCTCAACGATCCCGAGGTGCCACCCCGCAAGCGCATCCTGTCTGCGGAATTGATCGTACGAGGCTCGACCGCGCCGCCGCGCGCCGCGAACAAATAACGCTCACCATTTCATCTTGATGCCCTGATCCCAATGTGACCAGAATGCAGCGGATCGGATATCGATATTCAACCCGGGATTGCAACGCATGACGGACGAATCGAAGATCGCGAAAGAAGAGCAGGACCACCGCGCCGCAGGTGATTCCGCGGATACGCCGATGGGCGGCAAGATCTCACGCCGCGAATTCCTCACAGGCACCGCCATCGCCGCGGCCGGCCTGATGATCGTGCCTCGCCACGTCCTGGGCGGACCCGGCCATACGCCGCCCAGCGATCGATTGAACATCGCCGGCATCGGTGTCGGCGGCATGGGCATGCACAACATGCGCGCCCTGGCCGGCGAGAACATCGTCGCGATGTGCGATGTGGACTGGCACTACACGGACAAGTCCTTTCACGGGATGGTCGACGGCCTGGAAAAAGCGCAGGCACGCCTGGACAAGGCGCAGACCGCTAAAGAACGCCAGGCGCTGCAGGACGAGATCACGCAGACCAGGCTGCTTGCCGGCAAGTTCAATGCGATCAAGCGCTATACCGATTACCTCCGGATGCTCGAACAGCAGAAGGACGTCGACGCGGTGTTCATTGCGACGCCAGATCACCTGCATGCCGTGATCGCCAGCGCGGCGATGAGCCATGGCAAGCACGTCTATCTGCAGAAGCCGCTCACCTGGTCGATCTCCGAAGCCCGCGAACTGTCCAGGAAGGCGAAAGACAACCCCAGGCTCGTCACGCAGATGGGAAACCAGGGTCACTCGACCGACGACGCCCGCTTGATCAACGAGTACATCGCTGCCGGAGCGATCGGCGATGTTCGCGAAGTCCACGTCTGGACGAATCGCCCGCTTGCCTACTGGCCGCAGGGGATTCCACGTCCGCAGACACGACCGCAGCCGGACGACGCCAACTGGAACGAGGGCGCGGTGATGGATCGGCTCGCCAACGCCATGGTCGGCAACTATCCGAAACCGGAAGGGCTGGCATGGGATCTCTTCCTTGGCCCTGGTCCCGTCGTCGACTATCACCCCGTGTATCACCCGTTCAACTGGCGCGGCTGGGTGGATTGGGGCGTGGGCGCCATCGGCGACATGGGGGCGCACCTGATCGATTCTCCGTTCTGGTCATTGGACCTGGGCTTTCCGACCTCCGTGGAAACCGTCTCGACGCCATTCAACAAAGCGTCGTACCCCATGGCGACGATGACGCACTACGACTTCCCCGCACGCGGCAACAAGCCGCCGGTGAGGCTCACCTGGTACGACGGTGGACTGCTCCCGCCAGGGCTGCACGCATTGGGAGCCGATCAGATGAGCAAGGACGGCGGCGTCCTCTACGTTGGCGACAAGGGAAAACTGATCCACGAGACCTACGGCGCCAACCCGCGCCTGCTGCCGCAATCGCTGCACGATTCGGTGGGCACGCCTCCGCAAACGTTCGCGCGCATCAAGACCTCGCACGAAATGAACTGGGTGGATGCCTGCAAGGGAAGGGCAGAAGCATCGTCGCCGTTCTCGTATGCCGCACGACTGACGGAAGTCATGCTGCTGGGCGTCGTATCCCTTCGTGCGGGCGGCAGGATCGAGTACGACGCGGCGAACATGCGCATCACCAACATGCC
>DATJJM010000101.1:0-12068 GCA_035492535.1 Acetobacteraceae bacterium
TGGCAGCCGCTGTACCCGACGCTGCAAGCCCAGGCGAAATCGGTTGGCACGCCGAACTGGCGCCACGCAACGCCCGCGGCGAAAAAGTTGGACGCGATGACGATCACCGACTGGATCGCCGCCTACGTCCCTGGCGGTGCCGCCGGCCAGCTCGGCGAGCTGATCGCCACCGCCTTCGCTGAGGAGAACGCCGCCGACTCCGAGGAGCAGAGCGCACTGAATGTGATAGGCACGCTCGCCGAGGACCCGCGCGATCATTTCAATCTCTACTACACGGACAGCGACCAGCGCTTCCACACCCGTGGCGGCAATGACCAGATCCCGACCCGACTGGGCGAGAAGCTGAAGGCCGATATCCAGAACGGCGCGAAGCTGACCGCGATCACGCGGATGCCAAATGGAAAGATGCGCCTGACCTTCGACGGCGCGCCCGAGGAGATCTTCGATCGCGTCATCATCGCGATACCCTTCGCGGTGATCCGCGAGGCAGTGGATATCGACCATGCCGGCTTCCGGCCGATGAAGCGCCTGGCGATTGCGAAGCTGCCGATCGGCGCCTCGGTGAAATGCCAGCTGCAGTTCAACAGCCGGGCCTGGACCCCGCTCGGCTGCACTGGCGAAACCCGGCTGCCGTCAAAATATTTCCAGACCACGTGGGAGGTGACGCGCGCCCAGCCCGGCACACCTGGCATCCTGAATTTCTTCTCAGGTGGCAGTCGTGCCCGTGCCGCCGGGGCGCTCGACAATCAGGCCCTCGCCGCAGCTTGTCTGCACGATATCGAGGCGGTGATCCCCGGCATAAGCGCGCTGTGGAATGGGCGGATGACGAATGACCCGTGGCACAAGAACCCGCTGTCGCGCGGCAGCTACACATTCTACCCGCCGGGCTATCAGACAACGCTGCTGGGCATCGAGTCGGAGCCGGAGGGCAACTGTTTCTTTGCCGGCGAGCACACCGCCCCTGAGCCTGGATTCATGAATGCGGGCGTGGTTTCGGGGCAGCGGGCGGCGCGGCAACTCGCGGGCGCTACGCACCGGTGAGATTTTGGTCGGCAAAGTGGTCGTGGATACCTGGTCGGTATCGCCCCTGCTCATCGAGTGACCACCCTTGGCATTAGGTGCTTGTCTGACGAATGACCGGCTTGCGCGAACGAAGTCTTCATTATGGGCGCCAAGAGAAGACCAGCTATGAGCCTCGATGCCCGCGTCAGTGGTGAGAGACTTGTCGTCTGCGCTCCCACCCGTATTACGCCCCGCCCCGGTGACGACTAGCCCCAGCGCGGCTGTTCGCCAGGGTCTATACCGAGAGCCGTCTTGCCGACGATCTCATGCACCAGGAAGGTGTTCGCTGGATGGAAGCGACCGCAGCGGGCGTCGCGGAATAGCCGTTCCAGCTCATTGGATCGGAACATGCCCGCGCCACCGGATACCTCCATGGCTCGATCGACGATACGCCAGCAGGCCTCTACCGCATGATACTTGGCCGAGACGATCTTCGCCGGCCAGTTCGCACCGTGGTCCACGCCATTCGACCAGTCGTCCGCAACTTTCTCGAGGTGCGGTTCGACCGGCTCGAGTGCCAGTGCCATCTCGGCGAAGGCGTGCTGGATTTCTGGATGGTATGCCATGGAGCGGCTGACCGCGAGTGAGGTCTTGTTCTTGATGCCGGCTGCTGCAAGATCGATCGCCCGCCTGGCGACGCCATAATAGATGTTGGCAAAACCGATCAGCGGCCATGCGAAGACGCCAAGCACGAACGGATCAACTTGGCCGGCTGGCACGATGCGAGCGATGTACTGGTCCGGAACGAACGCGCCGTCTAACACCACGTCATCGCTGCGGGTCGCGCGCATGCCCAGCGTGTCCCAGGTCTCCACGATGCGATAGCCATCGTGGTGGCGTGGCAGGAAGGCATGCACAATCTTCGGCCCACCTTCGGCATCGGCCCACGTCGCGTGCAGTCCGTATCGCGTCCACACTGGCGCCAGGCTGCCGAACATCTTGTGCCCGGAGATGCGGAAGCCGCCGTCCACCCTCTCGGCGGTGCTGGTCGAGAGCAGCACAGGAATGTCGTTGCCGCGCTCTGCGTGGCCGGCATTGAACACCTCGCCTGCCAAGGCCTCCTTCAGCAGCCACTCCAGCGAACGATCGCCTCGATGCCAAAGATCGGCGACCAGGCCGACCCAGTAGAGGTGCATGTTGATCCCGAGCGCCGTGGCAGGGGCGTAGTAGCCAAGTCGCCTCTGTTCGCGGCTCACCTGGGCCAGATTCATGCCCCTGCCGCCCAGTTCCTTCGGCACCGGCATGGTCAGGTAGCCGGCTTGCCGGAGGTCGTCGAAATCCTCCTGAAAGAAGCGGTTCTCGCGATCATAGCGTCCGCAACGTTCGGCGAAAGCCCGCAGCATGGCATCGGACAGGACGTGCTCGTTGGCTGACATGGAGGCCTCCTCGCTCACGATGACAAAAGCGTAGAGGGGTCCAGGCAGTCCGGTAAATCGTCGAAACGGGTGAGTGCGGTCATAAACGGCAGGCCCGGACCGCTCATCATTGATGATGAGCCGGTGCCAACCCGCGCCGCATTGCGTAGGCGGCGGCTTCAGTGCGGTTGGCGCAGCCGGTCTTGGCGAGGATGTTGCGGACATGCGTCGCCACGGTGTTGAGGCTGATCTCCAGCACCATAGCGATATCGGCGTTGCTCCGCCCGATGGTGACCAACCCCAGGACCTCGATCTCTCGCGATGTCAGTTCGCTACCACCTGCGGTCGCCGCCTGCGACGGCACAAGCTGCGCCACGCGGGCGGTCGCACGTTCTTCCAATGCTCGCATGCCCAAGGCGCGGGCGCTTTCCAGGCTCAGTTGTAGCAGGGCGGCAGCACGGTCCCGGTCGCCAGGTGCACCGCGTGCCAGCAGCATCGTCGCGTAATCGTGGCGCGTGTGTGCGAGCGGGACGTGTGCTCCGATCTTCAGGTTCATCTCCAGAGCCTTCTCGAAGTGCCCGATCGCGACCGTCCAGTGCGACATGGTCGTGGCAAGCAGTCCGAGGTAGCGGTCAGCCGATCCGGAGCACACAAGGCCCCCACCCAAGACCAGGTTACGGCCGGCAGCGGGCTGCAACATCCGGTACAACATGGTCGCCCTGGCTGCGTCGCCCAGCGCGGCACACACTTCACTGAGATAGACCGTGCAGTGATACCATCGGCCGTCCCGCGGAATATTGGCGAAGTCGTCTGCCGACATCCGCTCAAATGTCCGACGTGCGTCATCCAACTGCCTGAGTTCCACCTGGATCAGCGCCAGACCAGGCAGCCACATTGTGGTCACGGCCTGCTGCTGAAGAAACGACGAAAGTATCGGCTGGATTTCGCCTAGCCGGCCCTGCTCGCGACGCAGCGAAAAAATCATGACGCTCAGTTGGTCATCGTGCGGGGCAGAAACGTTGCGCTGCAGCTTCATCGCTTGGCTGATGCGTCGCTCCGCCTCGCCCAACTCTCCTCGCATCAATGCCAGCATGATCTGATGGCCCACCATGGCGATCGAGTAGGTCCGTTGGCGGACTCGCGCATCGACCCGTGCCAATGCGTCGAGATCGGCCTCCGCAGCGCGGATATTGCCGAGTTCCAGATACAGGACCAATCGCCACGAATAGCCGACCGCAGCGATTTCCATGCTGCCGGCCTGCTCGGCCGCCTCCAGCATCTCCGTCGCGTAGCCGAGGAGCTCTTCGGTGTCCTTGGGCTCCCATATGAAATGGGACCTGTAGGCGAGGCTTGTCGCCAGCGAGGCGGAATCACCAAGTCGCCGCGCCATGGTGAGTGCCTGTGCACCCAGGGCTCGTGCCTCTATCAGGGCACCAGCCCAGACGAGCGCCCTGGCAAGTGCACCCGCTACCTGGGTCCGCAGTGCGGCGTGAGTTTCGGGGAGCTGACGCATCGCTCGCTCGAGCAGGTTCACGGGAGGCGTGCCAGCGTCTTTGACGCTGCGCCAGGCAGCCTCCCCGTAGGCCAGCGCAACGCGTGCGAACAGCTCATGATCGCCTATCGCGCTCGCGGCGTCCGCGGCATTCAGCAGGGTCTGAAGCGCGCACCGATAGTCACCGGCCTTTCGCTGTGCCTCGCCAAGCAGGAACAGCAAACGGCAGCGCAAGGCCTCGTCAGGGTCCGCGCACTGCTCCGCCGCGTCGAGTGCGGCCTGGAAGGATTGCGCGGCGTCTTCGAAGGCCAGCAGGGCGTCGGCGCGCTGGCCGGCGCGGATCGCGTAGTCGATCGTGCGCTCGATGTCGCCGGCAACATGGAAATGACGGGCTAGTTCAGGCAGAACAGCATCGACATCCCCGCGATGCTGCACCACCAGCGCATGACCCACGGCAAGGTGCAGTTGGCGCCGCCGCGCCGGACGCAGTTCGTCGTACAGCGTCATCCGGATCAGGTTATGGGTGAATTCGTAGTGCCCGTCGGCGGTTTCCTCAATGATGTGGGCACTCAGCGCCTCATCCAGTGCGTCGGAGAGGTCCTGGCCCTGGGCGGCAAGCATCAGCACGTCACTGGTGAAGTCGTGGCCAATGACTGCGCCGAGCGCCAGCATGTCGTTGCACGCCACGGACAGCAGGTTGAGGCGTCGGCCGATCACCTCCCTGACACCCTCGGGCGTGCGAACCGACGACGGCAAGGCCAGGAGCGGTGTGGCCCTGTCGCCGCCGAGCACGCCCTGCTGGACCAAGAAGCGCACGATCTCGCGCAGGAAAAGCGGATTGCCTTCGGTCTGGGCGTAGAGCGACGAGCCCAGCCATGCGGGCGGCCTTCTTGCGGTTGCGGCGGCGATGAACTCATTCACCTCCTCGGCGCTCAATCCGCCAAGCCGGATGCGTGCCACATGTGGTGCGCGCGCCAGTCCGCCGAGTGTGTCGGACAGCGGATGCTGGCGCGACAGCTCGGTCTGCCGGTAGGTGCCGACCAGCAGCAGCCGGCTTTCGGCGAGTTCAGGGGCGAGGAATTCCAGCAGGCGTAGCGAGGGAGCATCTGCCCAGTGCAGATCGTCCAGCAGGATCACCACAGGCTGGCGGGTGCACAGGCTGGCGACTAAACGGCTGATGGATGTGAACATCCGCCAGCGCGCCTCGGCTGGGTCATCCAGCCGCACGGACGGCTCCAGGTCCGGGAGACGGTCGCCAATCTCCGGCACGATGTCGACCATGTCGCCGGCGTCGGCGCCCAGTCCGCGCAGCAACGCCTCGGCTTCAGAAGCGCGCAATATCGCGCGGATGATCTGCACCCACGGCCAGTAGGGAGGTGCGCCGGCTTCTTCATGGCAGCGGCCCCAGAGGACGACCGCTCCATGCCGCGATGCATGCTCCGCAAACTCCTGCGCGGTGCGCGTCTTGCCGATGCCAGGCTCGCCCGCAAGCATGACGATGCGGCCGCGCCCGGACAGCGCATACACCATCGCGGCATGCAGCGCTTCCAGCTCGCGCTGCCGGCCGACGAAACTATCGGCCGGCACAATCATGGCGGGCCTCCGTCACGCCGGCAGCGTGTCCGAACGGTGCTCGCAGGGCAAGGGCAATTGTACCTATCATCAAGAGTCTGGAATCTTCCTGCGACATGCTTCAGGTTGACGCTGACAATGAGTATCGGCGTTCGGCGGCAACCAAGGAGGCGAGCATGCCCCTGTTTCTTATCGAGAGAGCATATGCCGAGGCGGTGGAACTCGATCCGGAAAAGAACGCCGCGATCAAGCAGGTCAACGACGAGATCGGCATCCAATGGCTGTTCTCGTTCTTAAGCGCCGACAAGCGGAAATCATACTGCCTGTACGAGGCGCCGAGTGCCGCGCTAATTCGGTCCGCCGCCGATCGGCTTGGCATACCGGCGGACACGATCGTGGAAGTGGATGGGATCGGCCCGCAGGCCGCACTGGTTGCCGCCGCCCGTGCATAGATGAGCGGAAATTCAGCCTGAGTCACTGCCGCACGGCGCCCGGCTTGAGGTGGAAGGGCAGGCCGCGCACAATCGAGGCAAGCGTCCCAGAGGCACGTCATGTCCAAGATCCACCTTCGCCACGGCGTTTTCCTGCCGCCGTTCCATCCGATGGACGAAAACCCCGCGGCCTGCATGGACCGAGACCTCGAGCTTATGCAGTGGCTCGATCGCCTCGGCTTCCATGAGGCGTGGATCGGTGAACACCATTCGGCAGGCTGGGAGACGATCAGTTCGCCCGAGCTGTTCATCGCGGTGGCGGCGGAGCGCACGCGGTCGATCCGATTCGGCACCGGGGTGATCTCGCTGCCGTACCACAACCCGCTGATGACGGCGAACCGCATCATCCAGCTCGATCACCACACGCGCGGACGCGTGATGTTTGGGGCCGGACCGGGGCTGCTTGCGTCCGATGCATTGATGCTCGGCATCGATCCCAGCACGCAGCGCGACCGCATGGCCGAGGCACTCGACGTCATCCTGCGCTTCTTCAACGGCGAGATCGTTACGGAAAAGACCGACTGGTACACGTTTGTGAATGCGCGGGCGCATCTGCGTCCGTATACACGCCCGTATCCCGAGGTGGCGGTGGTCAGCGCGGTGACGCCATCGGGCGGGCGGCTCGCCGGCAAGTACAACCTCAGCATGATCTGCGTGGCGGCAACCAATCCGTTCGGCTACGACGCGCTCGGTGCCAACTGGCAGATCGCGAATGACATCGCGGCCGAGCAGGGGCGGACGATGGACCCGGCGCGGCTGCGGCTGGTCGGGCCGATGCATATTGCGGAAACGCGGGAAAAGGCGTTCGAGAACGTGAAGTTCGGATTCGAGCGCTACCTTGGATACCTCAACAACAACCAGCCGCGCTTCATCGTGCCGCCGGGGCAGGATGCCGCCGAATGGTTCGTCGAGAACAAGTTCGGCGTGATCGGTACGCCGGATGACGCGATCGCGCTGATCGAACGGTTGCAGGCGAAACAAGGCGAATTCGGCGTGTTCCTGCACCAGGCGCACAACTGGGCGGACTGGGAGGCCACCAAGCGTTCGTATGAGCTGTATGCACGTTACGTGATGCCGCATTTCTCCGGCGACAACATCCCGCGCATCGAGTCGTTCGACTGGTGCACGGAGCATCGCGACGAGCTGACCGAAAAGCGCAGCACCGCGGCGCGGGCGATGTTCGACAAGCACGAGGCGGAGCAGCGTGCGCGGATGGCGGCGCGTCCGAAGGAGGGGCGCGAGGCCTGGTAGCATGGCCGGCGTCATTCTTGTGGTGCTCGACCAGCCGGCGGCGACTCAGGCGTTGCTGGATGCGGCGCGCCAGCTTGCCGAGCACTGCGGCGCCGCGCGGATCAATGCGATGGTGGTGCGCGCGCTGCCAGAGACGCTGATCTCGCCGAGCGAGGAGGTGCTGACCGAACCACGCGAGGAAGATCTTCGCGCGCTGGAAGCCGGCCGCGCCGGAAAGGTGCGCGAGGTGTTCGATGCGTGGGCGGCGACGATGCCCAAGGGTGTTCGGGTACAATGGATCGACATCGATGGCATCGCCGAGCTGCTGGTGGAGGAACGTGGGCGGCGTGCCGATTACCTCGTGGTGGAGCAGCCATCGCGCAGTGATTACGGCACAAGCGGGCACGGGCTGCGGGCGGCTCTGTTCGCCACCAAACGGCCGGTGCTCCTGGTGCCGGAAGGCCATGCGCGGCCGTTCGGCGAACGCATTGCGATTGCCTGGCGAGATGACGAACGCGCGACCCGGGCAGTGCTGTCGGCGCTGCGTGCTTTTCCGAAGGCGGCCAGCCGGTTCGTGCTGGCGGGTACGCGAGGCGCGGACGTCGTCCTGCCTCACATCCTGGCCGAGCATGGCGTGACCGCGGAACTGCATGCGTTGCCGATCGGCGGTGGACCGTTCGGCGAAGCCTTGCTGCGCAAAGCTCATGAGCTTGGCGCAGACCTGCTGGTGATGGGTGCGTACCAGCACCATCCATTGCGCGAGCTGCTGCTGGGTGGCGTCACCCGCTATATGTTGTCGCACGCTGATTTGCCGGTGTTCTTGCAGCACTGACGCTGGCTTGATCGTGCTGCCGATTGTCACCGAGAGGCAGCACAATAACTGCAAGGGGTGAATGCGCCGATCGCTGGCGGCCGGATCACGCTCGGATGTCCCATTGTCTTCCCCACTTCCGGCCAGCCGGCATGCTCGATGGCGCCTGCCGAATTTGCATAGCCGGGGCCAGGGGCGCCATGCGAATGGTCTACCAAGCGATGTCCATGGATATTCGCCTGTTACCACTGAGGTGATATGCGTGCAGATGAGAGACGCGGCACAACCTCAGGGAGCATTGCGTGCGCCGATGAAGCCGTTTTCCAGCGTCCCCGCTGCTCGCCGGCGGATTGTCGCCAGGTCTCGGCGCCAAACGACCGCTCCCGGTATTCCGTTGCGTGGTTCGACCTGGCCGAACCACAGGCATTGCCAGCCGGATATCGGCGGACACTGCTATCTGTTCGAAATCGCCAACCTGTGTGTGAACGCTCGCGAAGAACCTGCCAGCAGGCGTACTGCCAACGGGCTTGCCGCAAATTACCGGATAATCGGGCCAGCACGGAAATGCGAGGGGTTCTTGGCGACGTTCAAGGAACGTTCTAAGTATCCTGACCACCGCGTCCTCAACCAAACGGGAAATGACAATGATGAAGGCGCGCGTGCTCGCTGGAGCGTTGGACGGACGTGTGGTCGGCGATGCCGATGCGGATATTGCCCGCGCGGTGCATCCCGCAGAAGTCAAATGTAAAGGCGACATCGCGATTGCGATATCGCCCGATGCGGTCCGGAAACTGGGAGAGTGCAAGGCCGATTGCGTGCTGGTGCTGGAGGGGACCGAGCTTCGGCAGCAGCAGTTCCAGACGGTGATCTTCCTACGGCGGTCACGCACCAACCTACCCGCGATCACGCAGATCTTCCGCTACCGCCCAACGGTCAATTGTGGCATACATCCCAGCGCGGTGGTTGCGCCGGGCGCCGTGGTCGGCAACGACGCGATGATAGGGCCATTGGTGGTGATCGGGCCAGGTGCCGTTGTCGGACCTCGCTCGATAATCCTATCGCAAGCAACAGTCGAAGCGGATGTGACGATCGGTGCGGATTGCCTTGTTTATCCCGGCGTTCGTATCGGCTGGGGCTGCACCATCGGTGATCGTGCCATCCTGCACTATAACGCATCCATCGGCGCCGATGGATTTGGCTATGTCGGGGCCCAAGCCGCTGCACACGAGAACGCTGAGGCGATCGGCGATTGCCAGATCGGGCCTCGACGGAATGAACAGCAAAAGATTCACTCATTGTCGATCGTGGAGATCGGCAACGACGTTGAAGTGGGTGCGCTGACGGCCATTGATCGCGGCACACTGAAGCCAACCCGCATTGGTTCGGGCACCAAGATTGATGATCTTGTCATGATAGGCCATAATGTCGAGATCGGTATGGATTGCCTGCTCTGCGGACAGGTTGGGCTCGCCGGCAGTGTGGTCATCGGCGACGGAGTCGTGCTCGGAGGACGTGTTGCGGTCGCCGATCACATCAAAATCGGCGATCGAGCGGTCGTGGCTGCCGCGGCTTGCGTCGGGACCCATGTCCCGGCTGGTGCAGTCTATGCCGGCTATCCGGCTGTCCCGCACAGTGAGGCGATGGAAAATCTGAAACTATTGCGACGCCTTCGCCGCCTGCTGGCGAAAGGACAGAAGATTCCAACATCGGTAATGTGAGATCATGAAAGACAGGTTGGAACGTATACTTACAACCATCATTGCCACGAAGGCTCATTTGGATCCGCAGCTGGTCGTTCCCGAGGCGACCCTTTCCGATCTTGGAGTCACATCGCTCGATCTTGTCGAAATCATCATGACAATCGAGGATGAATACGATGTGACCATCCCGGGCAATGCGGTCGAGGCATCGAACAGCTACAAGACTGTCGGGGATCTCATCAAACTGGGCGCATCTCTCAATCTTGAGGGAGGCAGTCGTGAATCATGAGCCTGTTGTCGTCACCGGAATGGGCTGTATCTCGGCGCTGGGCCATTCTGTCGAGGCATTTTGGTCGGCACTGGAAAAAGGCACCTGCGGTCTCGGCAAGCTCGACATACCAGGCCCGTCCGAATTGAAGGTTACCATCGGAGGTTCGATTCCAGCACCCGATCCGAGAGAGCGGCTGGATGACCGCCGCCTGCCGATGCTGGACCGCTTCAGTTTGCTGGCGATCGTAGCCGCCGAACAGGCAATCACGCAGTCAGGTTTGCCGCTCGGCGATGGAGGGTTCAGGACCGGTTGCGTTATCGGCGTTGGCACTGCAGGTGCCGAGACAATCGATGAGCTGTATCGCAGGTTGTACCTCGATGGTGCCAAGCGGGCGAATGTGTTCACAGTGCCACGGGTCATGCCGAGCGCTCCCGCCAGCCAGATCAGCATGATGTTTGGAATCCGGGGTCCGGTATTCACAGTCTCGTCCGCCTGCGCTTCATCGAACCATGCAGTGGCAACGGCTGTATGGCTGTTGCGTAATGGTGTCATCGATGCCGCTGTTGTTGGTGGCACCGAAGCGCCCTTGACGTTTGGCATCCTGAAGGCGTGGGAGGCGATGCGAGTATTGGCGCCGGACACGTGCCGGCCGTTTGACCGCCATCGCAAGGGGCTTGTGCTGGCTGAAGGAGCAGGCGTGTTCATCCTCGAACGAGCGCAACATGCCAAGGCGCGCGGAGCATCGATCTTGGCGGAAATCGCTGGTGTAGGTATGAGCGCCGACGCAGCCGATCTGGTAGCACCGACGCTCGATGGTCCTGCATTGGCAATCCGATCCTGTCTCGCAGACGCCACCCTGGGCACGGATGCCGTCGATTATGTCAACGCCCACGGGACCGGCACGGTGGCCAACGACATCGCCGAAATCAATATCATCAAGTCGGTCTTCGGGCATGACGCCAGGCGCTTGTCGATATCATCGACCAAATCGATGCATGGGCACGCACTTGGGGCAAGTGGCGCGCTGGAATTGATCGCGGTCATCGAAGCGATCCGACGGGGCATCGTCCCACCAACCATGAATATCGAAGAACTCGACCCCGAGTGCGATCTCGACGTAACTCCGGGCTGCGCGCGGGAACGGCCGATCCGCGCGGCCATCAGTAATGCTTTTGCATTCGGTGGCACCAATGCGATCGTTGCGGTGACACGATTCGTTGGCTGATCGATGTTCGCGCTCACGCTTTCGGCACGGCCGCCGGGTCAGGCATCCAAGGTGAAGGCGGCGGCCATCAGCGCGCGGGTGTAGTCCTCGCGCGGATGGGCGAACACGGTGTCCGCGTCGCCCTCTTCGACGATGCGGCCATGGCGCAGCACGATCACGCGATGCGCCAGCGCGCGCACGACCTTCAGGTCGTGGCTGATGAACAGATAGGCGAGGCCGTGCGTCTCCTGGAGCCGGCGCAGCAGGTCCACGATCTGCGCCTGCACTGACATGTCGAGTGCGCTGGTGGGTTCGTCGAGCACCACGAAGCGCGGCTTCAGCACCATGGCGCGAGCGATGGCGATGCGCTGGCGCTGGCCGCCGCTGAATTCGTGCGGATAGCGTTCGGCGGCATCGGCGGGAAGGCCGACTTCCTCGAGTTCGGCGGCGACACGGTCGGCGCGCTCGGCGCGGCTGAGCTTCGGTTCGTGGACGCGCAGGCCTTCGGCGACGATGTCGCCAACCGGCATGCGCGGCGACAGGCTGCCGTAGGGGTCCTGGAACACGATCTGCATGGACGAGCGCAGATGGCACATTCTGCGGCGGTTGAAGGGCGCGATGTCGGTGCCATCGAACGAGACCTGGCCGGTGGCGCCGACGAGGCGCAATGCGGCCATCGCCATCGTGGTTTTGCCGGAGCCCGATTCGCCCACCAGCCCGACGGTCTCGCCTTCGCGCACGGTGACCGAGACGCCATCCACGGCGCGGACATGGCCGACAGTGCGGCGCAGGACGCCTCGGCGGATGGCGAAGTGGACCTTGACGTCGTGGCACTCGAGCAGCGGCCTGCTGTTGGTGCGCAGCGGCACGGGGCGCCCGC
>DATJJM010000102.1:0-10314 GCA_035492535.1 Acetobacteraceae bacterium
AAGGCAAAAAGGAACACACATGGCCTTCAGTCCCGACTACCGGACCTACTCGAGAGCATCGGCCCCCACGACCGCTGCGGTCCTGGACGCCGGGCTCCGCGCATACATGCTGCGGGTCTACAATTGGATGAGCTCCGGTCTCCTGCTGACCGGCATCATCGCCTATGCAATTGCCAACACCAGCCTGATCGACGCGTTCTATCCGCTGGTGCAGACGCCGTTCGGCATGGTGCGCCACGCATCGGCGCTGGCAATGATTTCCATCTTCGCGCCGCTGGCCTTCGTGCTGGTGCTGAGCCTCGGCGTCAATCGGCTGTCGAAGTCGACCGCACAGACACTCTATTGGGTGTTCTGCGCCGCGATGGGCGCCAGCCTCACCAACATCTTTCTGATCTACACCAGCGAGTCGATCGTCCGGGTGTTCTTCATTACCGCGGCCACGTTCGCGGCGATGAGCATCTACGGCTACACGACGAAGGCGGACCTGAGCCGCTTCGGCAGCTTCCTGATGATGGGCCTGTTCGGCATCATCATCGCCGGACTGGTCAACATGTTCCTGCACAGCTCGGCGCTGCAGTTCGCGATCAGCATCATCGGCGTCGTCGTGTTCACCGGCCTTACGGCGTATGACACGCAGCGGATCAAGTCCTCCTACGTGCAGTTTGCCTATGCCGAGGGCCCGGACGCAGCCGCCAAGCGCAGCGTCTATGATGCGCTGGCGCTCTACCTGAACTTCATCAACCTGTTCATGCTGCTGCTGCAGTTGCTGGGCAACCGCAACAGCAACTGACGCCAGACCGGATTCCGCGCGAAGGGCCTCGGGGCAACCCGGGGCCCTTCTGTTGTGACCCCCGTTGTTATGGCCCGTTGCGTCTCGATCGATCTCTGCCTTGAATGCCACCCGAGCAAAGGGGAAGGGCAAACTCCATGGCGACGATCGAAACATCTGGCGGCTATCGCTACATCCCGCACGCCTTCCAGTATTCGGGCGGCGTTGAAGCGCTCCCAGGCTATCGCATCGAGCGCGTAGAGTTCGCGCGCCCCATCCCGCTCGCCGCGGGCTTCGCCTGGATCGAGAACCATATGGGAAAGCTCGGTGTCCCGCTCACCGGCTTCTGCGCCTGCGAGCTGCGCTCTCCGGAGCAGTTCACCGACCAGGGATTCATCGACTTCAATCGCCAGTACACCGGCACGCTGATGCGCTGGGGCGTGATGAAGAACAGCGAGGACAACCCGGTGGCGCGCAGCAACGTCATCCCGGCGCTGGACAAGCCGGCCGAACCCAGCTTCCACGCCTTCTGCTTCGCGCGTCCGGCCCAGGGCGCATCCGGCTCCTTCGTCATCGCCGGGAGCGGCGAGGCGAGCGACGAACCGGTGCCGTATGCCCAGCGCACCATCCGCTATGGCGAAACCAGCGCGGATGCGATGCGCGAGAAGGCGCTGTTCGTCGTTGGCCGTATGGACCAGCGTATGGCCGGGCTCGGCAAGACCTGGGCGGACACCACGGCCACGCAGATCTACAGCGTCCACCCGTTCCCGGCCGAGGACATCGTGCGCGCCGGCGCGGCCTGGCACGGCATGGTGTGGCACTACACCCGTCCGCCGGTTGAAGGCCTGGAATTCGAGATGGACTGCCGCGGGGTCCCCGTCGAGCACCATGTCATCGCTTAGCCGTTGACGTGGATCAACGCATTGTAAAGGAGTTCGTGCGACAGGCGCGGTGCCAGGCAAGAGGCCGCGCCCATGTCAACCACGACGCTGATCGCCAAGCCGACGACGCCGCTGCCGAAATTCTGGTCGCTGGCCCTGGCTGTCGCCGTGCTGCTGGTCATTCTGTTCGCCCCGCCACTCGCCGGGCTGCCGACTGCCGGCCAGCGCATGCTGGCGGTGTTCGGTTTCGCCGTCGTGGTGTGGGTGACCGAGGCGCTCGATTATGCCGTCAGCGCTATCGTGATTGCCGGCCTGATGGCGGTGCTGCTCGGTATCTCTCCCGATCCAGCCAAGCCGGCCGCGCTGCTGGGCACCGCGCAGGGTCTGACGATGGCGGTCGGCGGCTTCGGCAACACCGCGCTGATCCTGGTCGCCGCCGCCCTGTTCCTTGCGGCCGCAATGTCAGTCACCGGCCTCGACCGGCGCATCGCGCTGGTCATCCTGTCGCATGTCGGCACATCGACCTCGCGCGTGGTCATCGGCGGCATCGCCATCACCGTCGTGTTGAGCTTCCTGGTGCCGAGCGCCACCGCGCGCGCCGCGGTGGTCGTGCCGATCATGCTCGGCATCGTGCTGGCGTTCGGCGCCGAGAAGCGCAGCCGGCTGGCGGCGCTGGTCATGCTGACCAGCGTGCAGGCAATCAGCGTCTGGAATGTCGGCGTGAAGACGGCGGCGGCGCAGAACATGGTAGCCATCGGTTTTATCCAGCGCATGCTCGGCCACGACATCACCTGGGTGGACTGGCTGGTCGCCGCGGCGCCGTTCTCCATCGTGCTGTCTATCGGATTGTATTGCATCGCCATGGTCATGCTGCCGCCGGAGAGCCGCGAGATGCCTGGTGGTGAGGCCGCGGTGAAGCGCGCCCTCGCCGACATTGGGCCGATGACCGGCAAGGAGAAGCGGCTGCTGGCCATATCGCTCGTCCTGCTGTGCTTCTGGGCAACCGAGCAGATGCTTCACCAGTTCGACAGTGCAACCACGACAACGATCGCGGTCGCGATCCTGTTCCTGCCGAGCATCGGCGTGATGAGCTGGAACGAGGCGCAGCCGCGCATTCCATGGGGCACCGTGGTGCTGTTCGGCATCGGCATCAGTCTCGGCACCGCGCTGTTACAGACCAAGGCTGCGACCTGGCTCGCCAATCTGATCGTGAGCGGGTTCGGCCTCGATCAGCTTGGCTCGCTGGCCATTCTCGCCGTACTGGCGCTGTTCCTGATCGTGATCCATCTCGGCTTCGCCAGCGCCACCGCCCTGGCATCGTCGCTGATTCCGATCATCATCGCGGTGCTGCAGAAGGTGCAGTCGCCAGGGATCAACGTGATTGGAATGACGATGATCTTGCAGTTCGTCGTCAGCTTCGGATACGTCCTGCCGGTGAATTCGCCGCAGGGCATGGTCGCCTATGGCACCGGCACGTTCGCCGCGCGCGACTTCGTACGTGTAGGCCTGGTGCTGACCGTGGCCGCCTACCTGCTGACTCTGGTGTTCGGAGCAACCTACTGGCGGTGGCTCGGCTACGCCTAGGCCACCGTCTTCAGGAAGTTGGTGAGCTTGGTTGCCGCGGTCAGCTTATCGGTCTTGTCCAACGCCGCAAGTTCGGCCGCGAGGCGATCCATTGCAGCCTCGTAGATCTGGCGCTCGGAGAAACTCTGGTCCGGCTGGCCGGCGTTGCGGTGCAGGTCGCGCACCACCTCGGCGATCGCAAGCGGGTCGCCGGAGTTGATCTTCGCCTCGTATTCCTGCGCCCGGCGGGACCACATGGTGCGCTTGATCCGCGCCCGGCCCTTCAGCACCGCCAGCGCCTCATCGAACAGCTTGCGCGTGGCGAGCTTGCGCAGGCCGGCAGTGCGGGCCTTGGCGACCGGCACGCGCAGGGTCATCCGATTCTCCTCGAACGTGATGTGGATCAGTTCGAGCTTGTGGCCGGCGATCTCCTCGGTGGCGATGCGCTCTACCTTGCCAACCCCGTGGGTCGGGTAAACGACGTGATCGCCCTCGACGAAGATTTCAGCCTTGGCCATCGGTCGCGGCGGGGGACGATCCGGCATCATCGGCCGGCCAGGCGGCGGCACAGAGGCGGCGGCCGGGGCTGACGCTGCTGCCGCCGGCGCCGGGGGAGCTGGAGCTTTCTCCTGCACTGCATGTAACGGCGTGGCAGCGGGCTTCGGGGCGGCCCTGGAGGCCGCGGGAGCAGGCGTTGGGGCGGCGGGGGACGGCACGGCCTGGCTCTTTGCCTCCTGCTTGTCGGGGGATGGCTTCGCGGCAACAATCTTGGCGGGAGCGGCCGCCTTCGACGCGGCCGCCGGCACGTCCTTCTTGGCCGGGACCGCCTTGGCCGGTGCGACGCCAATCTTTTTCACGGCCGCGGCGTGCGCCGCCTTTGCGGGTTTGGTGGACGTCGCACGACGTGGAGCCGCGGGACGTGGAGCGGCTGCTCCCCGTCCCTTCGTTGCGGTTCCAGCAGATGCCTTCATGCCTGACACCTCTTGACCTTCGTCTTCACACGTTGCGATCCGCCGACGGTTGGATGGCCCAAATCTTCGGCCAGCGCACACCGCTCCGGTGGTTCGGCTCCTGGGGATAGCGGGAGCTCCCCGCGCATCACAGGGCTGCCTCCGCTGACTCATCCCAATATAGCATCACAGGGGCGTTACGTCATCGGGGCACAACGGAACGAACGGCGCAAAGCATCGCCGTATCGTCACACTTCGGCTTGAGGCGGGTCAGGGCTTGCCTGGCTCGGGGTCGAAGAGCTTTTCCTTGCCCGGCTTGTCCTTCCATTCATCGGCGTCGGCCGGCGGTTCGCCCTTACGGGTAATATTGGGCCAGATTCCCGCATAGGTGCGGTTCTGCTCGAGCCAGGCGCCCGCCTTGTCGTCGCTGTCCGGCACGATGGCCTCGACGGGACACTCCGGCTCACACACACCGCAGTCGATGCACTCGTCCGGATGAATGACCAGCATATTGGCGCCGACATAGAAACAATCGACTGGGCACACCTCAATGCAGTCCATGTACTTGCAGCGGATGCAGGTCTCGGTGACCACATAGGTCATAGGTCAGTCCCCGGCGCTTCTGTGAAAGGCGGCGATATGCCGATGATTGTGCTCATGCGCAAGGTCCAGCCGCGGGCTCAAGGATTTCCTCATAAAGCAGGCGAGCCTCCGAAGCCGGACCTCGCCTCGCCGCCAACGAGACCACGCGTACGACGCGCACCGACCGATGGACCGGAACGGTCAGCACGTCACCCACCCGCAGCCGTGCATGGGCCTTGTCGGTTGGCTGGCGGTTGATGCGGATCGAGCCGGTGGCGACCAGCGCAGCGCAGTCGCTCCGGGCACGCATGAAGCGGGCACACCACAGCCACTTGTCCAGTCGCTGCCAGTCGCGGTCTTCCTGGTCGGCAGGCATTTATTGCAATCGCTATCCCTTCGTTTGCTAACGCTTCAGCGCCGCCAGTGCAGCGAACGGGCCGTGCGCCTGCACATCGGCCGGCCGTTCAGCGATGGGGCGCTTGCGGCGGAAGGGCAGGATCATCGCCGGCGCGGGCGGCCCGAATTCATCGGCCGACAGCCCGGCCGCCGGAACGATACGGAAACCGAGACGCCGCAGCACGACCGGCAAAAGTTCGGCCTTCAACGAGAACCGCGAAGCGAGACCCGCCGGCATGGCGGTGGCACCGCGCCGCGTCGCCCAGGCCAGCTCGGCCGCCACGCGCTCTGCAATGTCGATGCGGAGCAAGACCGGTCCGGCCTCCAGCCACCCCATGGCGTCAGCAAATCCGGCAGGCCAATCCGGCCGAATGGGCAGCGACACCACGTTAGGCGACGGCAGTTCAGGCACAGCGACGCCGTGCTGCAGCGCCCACAGCAGTGCCCGCATGCTGGCCGCGCGCGGCTTCAACAGTGCCGGCAGAAATAGGCCGAAGCGCCCGGCCTTCACGCCGATGGCCTTGAGCGCACCGCGCGCAGCTGCCGGCAGGGCATCACCTTCGTCGCCAGGAATCATTCCGAGCGCCTCGGTCAGCCGATGCAATATCCCGCGGAAGCCGGGCTGGTTCGCGGCTCGCGCCACCGCCTTATGCAGCGGCGCCAGATCGGCCGAGATCCGATCATCAACGAACCGCTGCAACCGCACCCGCATTCGCTCGCGCTGGGCGCCATCGAGAAACTCGCTCCCGGACACCTCCACACGCGGTCGCAGGACGCTTGTGCCGCGGCGCAATCGCGCGATCGGCGCGCCATCCCAGGTGATCTCCTGTCCCAGAATGAATGCCGCGTCCGATGCCGCCTCCACCACGGCCACTCGCCGGGGCATCTCCTCACGCAGAGCACGGCGGGCGGCGCGCAACACCAGCTTTTTTTCGTCGCCCTCGGCCGCGGGGTCCGGGAAGAACCGGAGGCCACCAACCCGTCCCACGGGATGCCCTTCCACAATGACCTCGCCTCGGCGGGTCACGGCCGAAAGCAGTTCCTGGTCCTCGCCCGCCTCCAGGCGCCGCATCAGGTGTGCGGCCCGGCGATCAACGAAGCGGCTGGTCAGCCGTTCATGCAGCGCGTCGGACAGCAGGTCCTCGACCTCGCGGGCGCGCCCCTGCCAGTGCTGGCTGTCCTGCACCCAATCCGCACGCGCCGCGATGTAGGACCACACCCGCACCCCTGCCAGGCGCTGCATCAGCGTGTCGATATCCCCATCCGCGCGGGCCAGGCCCGCAATCTGACCCGCCAGCCAGTCGGTCGGCAGCCGTCCATCCTTGGCGACATGCCCGAACACCCGCGCGCACAGCCGCGTATGCGTGTCGTCCGCCAACTTGCGGAAATCAGGGATCTGGCACGCCTCCCACAGTTTCCCCACCATCCGGCGCCCTTGTGCCATCCGGCGGATGTCCGGATCGCGAGCAAGGGCGGCGAGCGTCTCCAGATCCGCCGCGTCATTCCCTTTCACCAGCCCCGGTCCAGGCGGCGGCGCCATCAGCGTGTCGAGCAGCACGTCCACGTGGCTGAAATCCAGATCGCTATTCCGCCAGCAAAGCTGGTCGAGCGCGTCGAAACTGTGCGCTTCCACCGCTGCCGCCACTTCATCGTTGAGCGGCGGGCACTGGCCCGTCGTGCCGAAGGTCCCGTCCCGCATGCCTCGCCCCGCCCGGCCGGCAATCTGCGCGACCTCGGCAGGCGCCAGCCGGCGCGGCCGATGGCCATCGAACTTCCCCAGGCTGGCGAACGCGACGTGGTCGACGTCCATGTTCAGGCCCATGCCGATGGCATCGGTCGCCACCAGGAAATCCACCTCCTTGTCCTGATACAGCGCCACCTGCGCGTTCCGGGTGCGGGGCGACAGCCGCCCCATCACCACAGCACAGCCACCCCGCCGTCGCCGGATCAGCTCGGCGATCGCATAGACCTCGCCGGCACTGAACGCGACCACCGCCGAGCGCGGCGGCAATCGCACCAGCTTGGTCTGGCCGACATGGCTGAGCTGGGACAGCCGCGGCCGCGTCTCCACGCTCGCCTGCGGTACCAGCCGCTGAAGCAGCGGGCGGATGGTCTCGGCGCCGAGGAACATGGTCTCCACCATGCCGCGCGCATGCAGCAGCCGATCAGTGAACACGTGCCCGCGATCTGGGTCGGCACAGAGCTGGATCTCGTCCACCGCGAGGAACTCGGCGTCGCGGTCCAGAGGCATCGCCTCAACGGTGCAGGAAAACCAGCGGGGCTCTGGAGGGATGATTTTCTCCTCGCCGGTAATCAGCGCGACGTGACGCTCGCCCTTCTGGGCGACCATCCGGTCGTAGTTCTCGCGTGCCAGGAGGCGGAGGGGGAAACCGATGATGCCTGAGGCATGCGCCAGCATGCGCTCGATGGCGAGATGGGTCTTGCCGGTGTTCGTCGGGCCGAGGACGGCTTTGACACGCGGGGCGAAACCGGAGTCGAGACCGAACATGGATAAGATGGTTGGATGTTGCGGCGCGGAATGCAAGCCGGATCGCCGGGCGACTTCGTGGTAACGGGCTCGCACCGAGTTTGCAGAATGATACCGCCAACGGATTGCCCGATAAGCCGCCGACCGCGGTCTTCATCCTTCATTCACGGTGCGCAGGCATCTTCCCCATCGGATCACAGACGAGCCGCGTCTTTCCCAGGAGGCGACTTTGCCGACCGCGGGTCTCATCTGGAATGCGGACTCACGTGCCACTTCACTGTTGTTCTGCTGGCGCTATCGGATGGCGTTGGCCATTCCGCTTGCGATATCGCTGACGATGGTGCCGGTGCCAGACACGGCGTACGCCGATGGCTGTAGCAGCGTGACTGCCTGCCAGACCGAACAGCAGGAGGCGCTGCTGGCGCCGCTCAACACGCTGCTGGGCACGCAAGCGGGACAGAGCGTGCTCAGCGCGAACCTCCAGTCGATCAACGCGATCTACCTGAATTCAACCCAGGCCCAGAAGATCGCCTCGGGCACGGTGCTAATCCCGCAGGCCATTCCCGCCAACCTTCTGCTTCGCGCGTTCCCGGGCAATCCGAACTTTGGCTATGATTCGGCTGGTCTGCCGAGAGCCCCCACTCCCCCTGGCTCGGTCACCGCCGCGGTGACCGACATCTACGACAATACTCAACTCGATGCCCTGAAGACGGACTTCGGGGCGGTCAACGTCTATCAGCATGCCTATGGCCTGCTGCCAGGGCAGATCGACTCGCTTGGCAATCCGCCGCCCTATCAGGTGTCCGCCGCGATCTACGCCAATCCATTCACCGCTGCGAACTCATCGCCGCTCGCAGCGCAAAATCAGCAGACGCCGGGCGCGTTCGGCATAAACTGGCTGGTCCAGGGCGACTCGATGACCGGCGATTTCCCGAGCGGACATACGCTGATCAGCACGATCACGTCGCTGACCTATGCCGTGCTGGCGCCGGGCTATTACCAGCAACTCGCGCAGGCGGAGGCTGACTTCGCCTACGACCTGAACGTGTTCGGCGTGCACTACCCGACCGACGTGATCGGTGGGCGCATTCTCGCAACCTACGTTGTCGCCGAGACGCTTGCCGGCAACCCGCTCTATCCGTCCCGCAGCGGCATATCGGCCCATATCGCCTCGCTCAGCCAGGCAATGCAGGGGTATCTGGGCGGCGGCGCCAGTTCACCCTACGCGGGGCAGTGCTCGGGCAGCGTCGCCGCCTGCATCGCCGGCGGGGTTGTCCCAAGCCCCGCCGCCTATGCCCAGACGGCGCAACGCTACGCCTCGTGGCTGACCTACGGCCTGCCCTCCGTCGGCGACACGACGCTGGCGCCGGTGGTGCCGGCGGATGCCCACTTCCTGATCGCCACACGGTTTCCCTACCTGAACACAGCGCAACTCAATCAGGTCCTTGCCAGCACGGAATTGCCGTCGGGCGGTCCGATCGACGACGGTTCCGGCTGGGCACGGCTCAACCTGTACGCCGCCGCGAGCGGCTATGGCGCGTTCGCCAGCAATGTCACCGTGACGATGAATGCCGCACTCGGGGGCCTCAATGCGTTCGACATCTGGAGCAACGCGATCTCCGGCCCGGGCAGCCTGACGCTGCAAGGCAGCGGCACCCTGGTACTGGGCGCCAGCAATAGCTACACCGGCGACACTATCGTGCAAGGCGGCACGCTTGCGCTGAGCGGCGCCCTTGCCGGCAACGTCACGGTCTGGCCAGGCGCCAACTTCGCCGGCAATGGCAGTGTCGGCGGCTCGCTTGAGTTGCTCGCCGGCTCGACCTTCCAAGCCGGGCTCGCTCCGAACAGCGCAACCCTGCTGCTGGTGGGCGGCGCCGCGACGGTGTCCGGCAGCACGCTCGCGATCGGCTCCTACGCCGGCGGCCTGCCGCTGGGCAGGGTCTGGCCCATCCTCAGCGCGGCAGGAGGTATCAGCGGCCGGTTCGGCGCCGTGACCGAACCGACCAGCGGACTCGCGACCGGTACGCGGGTCGATACGTTGTATGCTGGCAATACGATTTCCCTGGTGGTGACACCGAGTTTCTACGGCGACCTGGCCGCAGCCGGCCTTGGCGAGCGCAGCAGCGCGATCAGTGTCGGTGCCGTGCTGGACGCGAACCGCCCCGTCCCTGGCGCGGCGCTGGATCCTGTCCAGTCGGCGCTGTTCGAACCGCTCTATGTCCTGTCCGCCGACACCATCGCCGCGGGCCTCGATCAGTTGGCGCCATCGATCTACCCAGACGCGATGATCACCGCGCGCAACTCGTGGTACCTGATGGCCAGCGCGATCGGCGGGCAAATGGCGGCTCGGCGCGGATTGGCGGCCGACCATGCCGCCAATAGTGCGCCCGGGCCGAACGGCAGCACGATCTGGGTCAGCGGGCTGGCCGGCTACGACAGTGTCAGCCCGGGCGCCTCCCCCGGCTTCACCGCCGGACTGGGCGGCGTTGCGGCGGGCATCGATGGGCCGGTGTCGGGCACCGCGCGCATCGGCGTGGCGGTCGGAACCGTCGATGGCCAGACATGGTCGCAGGCAGGTGGAAAGGCCACCAACACGACGGCGCAACTGGTGGGCTACGGCCAATGGCAGAGTGGCGCGGTGTTCGCGGACGCGCAGTTGGGCCTGATGTACCAGCAGGAGAACGT
>DATJJM010000103.1:0-18973 GCA_035492535.1 Acetobacteraceae bacterium
AGCCCGCACCACACTGCCAGGATTGCCGCCGTCACCACGATGGAGACAGCCAGGTAAGTGGGGCGCGGAATCTCCTTCTTTGGCGCCAGGTACGTGTCGAGGAATGACGCCATTACTGGTTGACGTAGCTGTAACTGATCAAATCCACAGGCGTCACTTTCACCTGCAGCTTGCCGTGGCTGCCCCAGATGTCGATCGCCTGCTGTACAGTATTCGTCAGCGCCGCTGGCTTGGCGGATGTGCCGAAGAACGCCTTGTTCGCCGCCGCGTCATAGAACTTGATCCCTGACAGCGTGTCCTTGAAGTCCTTCGGATCCTTCAGCCATCCGCCGACGCGTTTCGCCATGATCGGGATCGCCTCGTCCGGATGCTGCTCGTAGAATGCCACTGCCTCGTACCAGGACTTAACGATCGCCGCGATGTCCTTCTGATGTGACTTGGCCCAGTTCGTCTTCACGATCAGCACGTCGGTGATCAAGCCCGGTGTCTTCGAACTGTCCGTCAGCAGATGCCCGAACGAAGTTGCTTTGCCGCGGCTCAACCATGGTTCCCATGTCACCGCGGCATCGAGCCGCCCTGCCACGAACGCACCGCCGGCATCCGCCGCCGTCATGTTCACTGTACTCAGATCGCTCTCCTTCAGAGCGGCCTTGGTCAGCAGCACGTTCAGATAGAACTCCGAAACCGAACCCTCGCTGACCCCCACACGCTTGCCCTTGAGATCAGCAACACTCGTGATGTCCTTCTTCGCGACAATTCCGTCTCCGCCATTCGAATCGTCGATCGCCACCACGTACTGGAAATCCATCGGCTTCTTGAGATACAGCAGCGCCGTGTCCACCGTGCTGGCAATCATCTGGATCCTGTCAGCCATCAGCGTCGGAAAGCGTTCCTTCGGATCTTCCATGACCACCAGGTCCACATTGACGCCGTTTTGCTTGAAGAAGCCTTTGTCACGGGCAATGTACAGCGGCCCGTAGCCGACCCAGGTGGAGTGGGCGATTGTCACGGTATCTGCCAGCGCGGCTTTCCCTCCCGCAGTGGACAGAAATGCCAGTCCCAACAGCAGGACCGCCATGACCCAGCTATTCCGTTTCATTGTTCCCTCCCTTGTGCGCTCGCGTCGGCGCACTCTCCGACGCCAGCGCCTTCGCCATAGCAAGAATGACCGCACGCGGTCCATGTTGACTGGCTGTTGTCGAAGAGGGTTTCAATCTCTGCTGGCAGGGCGAATGATCTGAGATCATGAGCCACACACCAGACAGCACCGCGGCGCGGGTCGCATTATGGCGCGCTTTGCACGTCGAGGTCGATCCGCCTCCGCATGTGATGGACGATGTGGTCGGGCTGAAGCTGTTGGCCCCCGACGATGATTGGCGGCGCCGCACGGACATGGATCCGCAGTTCACGCGGCCCTTCCGCGCCTCGATCGTGGCCCGTGCCCGCTTCATCGATGATCTTGTCGAGGAACAGGTCGGCCTTGGTGTGACCCAGTATGTCATCCTCGGCGCCGGCCTCGACAGTTTCGCGCAGCGAAGGCCGGAGCTGGCCGCTCGCCTTATGGTGTTTGAGGTCGATCAGCCCGGCCCGCAGCAATGGAAGCGCCAGCGCCTGGTCGAAGCCGGCTTCGGTGTGCCGGACTGGCTGCACTTCGTGCCGACGGACTTCCTGACGGGCACGTCCTGGCGCGACGCCCTCGCGAAGGCGGGCTTTGATGACAGCAAGCCAGCGATCGTGGTCTCCACCGGCGTCAGCATGTACCTCACCAGGGAGGTGAACGCGGCGACGCTTCGACAGGCCGCAACACTCGCCGCAGGATCGACGCTGGCCATGACGTTCCTCCTCCCCGTCGAATTGGCAGACGCCGAGGCTCGTCCCGGGCTCGAAATGGCAGTGAAGGGAGCGCGTGCAAGTGGGACACCCTTCCTCGGTTTCTTCACGCCGCCGGACATACTGGCACTTGCCCGCGAAGCCGGCTTTGCCAACACACAGCATGTCTCGGCAGCGGATCTTGCACAGCGCTACTTCGCGGGCAGGACCGATGGTTTGCGTCCACCACACACGTCCGAAGAGTTTCTGATCGCGTCCACTTGAACGTCCGCACGATGTGTTCAGCACCACGCGGAATGCTGTAGCTCAGAACCGCACGTGCCTCAGCTTCTCCGGATTGCGCGTCAAATAGATCGCAACGATGCGGCCGTTACGGTGATCGATCGCCATCGTGTCGATGGAACCGTCATCCTCGCGCAGCACAAATCCCGCTAATCCATTGACCACCGCGGGCCGCGCGGCGACCGTCGCCAACGCCGAATTCTTGCGCAGCACGCCAGCAAAGAACCGTACGATCCTGTCCGCACCGTAGATCGGGTTGAGTGCCGCCGCACGCTTGCCGCCGCCATCCGAATACAGCACCGCATCCCGGGCGAGGATGCGCGCCAGCGCCTTGATATCGCCGGATGCCACTGCTGTTTGAAACGCCATGGCCAGCCGATGGCCCTCTTCGCGTGAGGCGGAGAAGCGCGGACGCCCGGCCTCGATATGGGCACGGGCCCGCGCCGCAAGCTGACGGCACGCCGCCTCCCCGCGGCCAAGCGCACCTGCCACCTCGGCGAAGTCCAATCCGAACACATCGTGCAACAGGAAACTCGCCCGTTCCAACGGCGAAAGCCGCTCGAGCAGCAACATCAGCGCCACCGAGATGTCGTGCGCCAGTTCACCCGCCGCCGGCTCATCGAACACCTCATCGACCACCGGCTCCGGCAGCCACGGGCCGACATAGTCCTCATGCCTGGCTCGCGCCGATTTCAATCGATCCAGGCACAGCCGCGTCACCACGGTGCCGAGATAGCGGCGCGGCTCTTCGATCGCCGCATGATCCGTCGCATGCCAGCGTAGATACGCGTCCTGCACCGCGTCCTCGGCCTCGGCGCGGGAGCCAAGCATGCGATAGGCGAGGCCCGTCAGCGCGCGCCGGTGCGCCTCGAACGCCGCGGCCTCACGATCGAGGCTGGCATTCATGCTGCCGCTGCCCGTTGCGACCGCGTCACCTCACGCAACACCGGCCGTGTCTCACCACCAATGGTCAGGCGCATGCAGGCATGGCCGTGGCCCAGCGCGTATTTCATCGTAGGATAGATCCGCCCCGCCAGCATGGCGAAGGCGAGCGAAACCAGCCCCCGTTTGCCAAACCGACGTACGACCTGTTCCCGCAATCCGTCGGCCTCCGGCGCATGGCGCAGTGTCGCTTCGGTGAAGCGCACGGTCAGTGCCACCTCGTCGGGCATGGCGGCGAAATCCCGCGCCACGATGGCGCGCAGCACCGCCGGATCGACGCCACCCCGCTCAGCCATGTCGATCCCAAGCTGTGTGCACGGGCCGCAATCTTCGGTCATCACCGACACAATCGCGGCCGCGCTCCAGACTGCGCGTGGCACGTCCTTGCGGTAGTTGCTGATCGACTGCAGCTTGCCGAGTGCCTGCACCGTCCGGGGATCGACATCGATCAGGTCATGCAGGTAGCCGGCGTCGTAGTTCCAGGTGCGCTCGAAGCGGGCGATCTGCCGCCGCAGGAACCATTTGAACATGGGCTCTCTCCCTTCCGTGCTCTCGCTGCACAGACGAGGCAGGGCTGTCGTTTGTGACATGCCATCCGGCGCCGCAGGCAAATTTTAACATTAGGCATCTATCCTCTCTTGCCTCGGCGTGACCGTATCGGCACAGTATCGGCCGACTGGGGGGCAAATCAGCATGCGCACGATCATTGCGGGCCTGTTAGGCTGTGTATTCGCGGGGATCGGAATCGCCAGCGCCGCAGGACCCTGCACCCGGCCCGTGGACCGCAGCGCATTCGACATCGCCGGCCTCAAAAGCAAATTGATGGTGACCGCCATCACCTGCAGCCAGCAGGACCTGTACAATCAGTTCGTCCAGCGCTTCCGCCCCGACCTGACCACGCATGAGCGGAACCTGCACAGCTATTTCAACCGATTCTATGGCGGCCGCGCGCAGCGCGAGCACGATGACTACATCACCAGTCTGGCAAACACCCTGTCAGAGAGTGGGATCCAGCAAGGCACCCTGTTCTGCCGACAGAACGTCGGCATCTTCGCCGAAGTCCTGGCACTCACCAAAGGCAGCGACCTTCCCGCCTATGCGGCGAGCAAGGCGTTTCCCCAGCCGGTCGCCCTCGTCTCCTGTCCAGAGCCCACGCGCACGGCGCAGGCATCCGGCAGCCGCAAGTGATCAGGCGCGCGCGTAAGTGATCTGGGAACCGTCATCGACGTCGAAACGCATGCCGACCCAGGCATCCGCATCGTCGTACCACAACTCAACGTCCATATCGCCGCTCAGCTTATAGTGCTGCGCCCTGGTCTGGGCACCCGAGGCCAGCCGGATCGATTCGACGCCGCGCGGGGTAATCGAAGGACGAACCAACCCGCCATCCTGCGTCCCGATCATTGGCCCGAACATCGAAGCCTTGCGCCAATACGTCGAGGCATACGCGTTGAGCGGCGCGATGTAAGGCGACGTGCCACTTCCCTCCACCGACAACCCATGGCCGCTCCAGGTGGCCGCCATATTGAGTTTGCGTCCATTGCGGTCGGTGTGCGCCTGCACGCCAACCAAATGATCGCCCGACCATGTCTCGCGGCTATGGTGGACATAATGCGCTATCGGGAACGGCCCGAGCCAGACATGGACGTCCACGGCAATATCGACCAGCAGCGTGTCGCCGTCCGCACGAAACTCCAGCGTGTGGGTACCGATGGACGACCCATGTCGCATGAGTTGGAACACAATACGCCTGTCAGGCGGCACCGGTAGTCCGGCCCTCGCGCCACGCGCACAGGTCAGCGCGGCGCCGGCCACGATGAATGATCGCCGGCTGATCATAGCTGTTCGGATTCCCCAACCGCGTCAGCCACGTGACAATGAACCTGCTTTGCGGGCGGGACAAGACCCCCGCGCCGTGGCAGGATTGCTTCATGCACCAACTGTTGCTCTTGCGGCACGCCAAGTCGTCCTGGGACGACCCGAAGCTGTCCGATCGAGATCGCCCGCTGAACAAGCGGGGCCGCCGGTCCGTCGCAGCCATGCGCCAGGCGATGCAGCGGCTTGGCCTCGCTCCCGACCTCATTCTGGTCTCCACCGCGCGGCGCACGCAGGATACGCTCGCGATCCTGGAGCCATGGGACGAAACACCGCTGGTCGAGCCTCTGGACTCGCTCTACCTCGCCAGCGCGCAGCAACTGCTATCGGTTCTGCGCCAGACCAACGAGACGGTGCGCAGTGCCATGCTGATCGGCCATAACCCCGGCATGCACGATCTCGCGATGCTGCTGGCCGGCGCACGGGAGTCTGAGCCGAGCCGCCGATTGAAGGAGAAATTCCCAACGGCTGCGTTGGCCGAGTTCGCCATCGGCAATACCTGGGCATCCCTCGACGCTGGCGGCGGTCAGCTCGTGCGTTTCCTCACCCCGAGCGATCTGCCGGAGACACCGGACTGACGCATGGATCTAGAGCTGGGCCTCGATCCGAACGCTGCCGCACGGTTGTCGCGGCTCCAGTTGTTGTCGCCGTTGCGGAGCGGTAGGCCACGCAACCGGACCATCAGGATCATCTGGCATGACAGTGCCGAGCGCGCGCTGGCCGACGAGGGCCTCGTGCTGGCCGAACAACGCCCGAACTGGCGGCTGGAGCGGCTTATCCCGGACGGTGCGACGTGGCCGCCGGGCGCACCATCCCCCATCGTCGCCTCGGCTCGCAGCCTGAACGAGCTGGGTCGCACGCTGCCCCATCCTCTGGTGCCGGTCGCCGCATTCGAGGGACGCGCGCGCAGCATGGACCTTGTGTGCGAGCAGGGTCCTGTCGTCATGACGCTGCTGATGGGTACCGTTCGCGCCGTCGCCGGCGAGCAGCGGGTCAGCCGCCTGCATCTGGAAGGCGCGGTGCAGCCGGTGCAGGCCCTCGCCGTCGCGCTGGCCGGTCAGGTCCCGCTTTCCGTGCCGCGCGCATGCCTGGCTGCCGAGGCGCTCGCCATCGTTTCGGGGGTTGCGCCTGCCGCGCGCCACCAGGGCGCCCCTGAACTACCGGCGGGCAGTACCATCGTGGACGCGTTTGCCCACAGCATCGGCCACCTGACCGATGTGATCCTGCACTTCGCACCGTCTGCTGCGACCAACCGCGATGACCCGGAGCCCGTGCATCAGATGCGCGTCGCGGTGCGGCGCCTGCGTTCCGCCATCAAGGTCTTCCGCCGCGCTGTCCGCTCGCCCGAAGTGGACGCGGCCGACGCCGGGTTGAAGGCATTGGCTGCCCGGCTCGGACCAACGCGTGATTGGGACGTCTTCGTCACCGAAACCTTCGCCACAGTCGCCGAGGCCTTTCCCGGCGACAAGCACCTGAAGCGCCTGCTCGCGGCCGCCGAACGTCGCCGCCGCACATGTCACAGCGAACTGCGGGCGTTCCTGACCAGTATCGATTTCCATCGTCTCGGGATCGAACTGGCATGTCTCGCCGGTGGCACGGAATGGCAGGAGACACTCGGCGAGGCGGAAAAGGCCGAGCTCGCACTGTCGCTCGAGCAATTCGCGGCAAGGGTCCTCGATCGGCGACTGAAACGGCTGGTCCAGGTTGAGACTGCGCTTTCGGAACTTGAACCTTCAGAGCTGCACTCCGTGCGTCTGGTCGCCAAGCGCCTGCGCTACGCGGCAGAGATATTTGCGCCGCTTTTCCCAGCCAAAGCCGCCAACCGCTACCTGCGTCGATTGAGCGACCTTCAGGACCGGCTCGGTATGCTCAATGATGTATCGGTGGCCCAGGCGTTGCTTGGTGAGTTGGGAGGCAAGGGCGGAAGTCAGGCATTCGCATCCGGTCTCGTGCTCGGCTTCTCTGGCGCACATGGCGGACGCACACGCGGCAAGATCGATGCTGTCTGGCAGAAATTCCGGCGCCAGTCGCCGTTCTGGGAATGAGCAGACATCACACCGCCCCATAGCCCCATGCGTCATGCCGGGACTTGGTCCCGGCATTCACGTCGTCAGTGCTGCTGTCGTACATAGAAAGCCCAGCCTCCATCCGAAGAACGCGACGGCTGGCCGCAGTGATCGTCACCGCAATCACTCAGGTTCCGTGCTCCGGAACTCTCGACAAGGAACACATCGCTGCCTCGTCCACCACGCTCTGAATCCCGTACCTCGAGCCGTGCGCCGTCGTGATAATCCCGCCCCTCCTGCAGCAGAGCACCGTTCCGCCGCCGCTCGGCATCGTCCGCTGGCGCTGGCAACTCGGTCAGCGCGCCATCCGCTGCCAGCAGGGCCGGGCGCGGGCGCGGAGCGTCTTCGATAAAACCCAGCACTGTGCCGTCAGGCAGGACACCAACCAGTTTTCGCCAGTCGGCTGGCGCGCCGAGCGGTGTCTCCTTCCCATCCGAAACCAGGATGCGGACAACCTGGCGTCCCCGCAGTGCATAGACCGCCGTGCCATCGGTCGATGGAACCGGCCAGGCAAGGTCGGTTGCCTTGCCGATACGTTCCCTCTCCCCTGTGCGGATATCGACGCGCCAGACGGCCCCCGCAGTTGGCCCTCCGGCAAGACTGCCGATGCCCTTGAAGACCAGGCCAAGAGCATCAAGCCCCGCCGAGAAGATGCGTCCCATCCCCCCCTTGGGCCCCGGTGGCGTCGGTTGAGCCGCAACGGCTCCGGCCACCAGCAACGCTGCGACGATCCAACTCGCCCAGGACAGTGTCGCGGATGTCGGCGTCATGGTTTGCTCTCCCCCACCGCCGTTCCCAAGCTGCTGACGCCGACAATGGCGATCCCGTCCAGCGCGTCCGCCTTCAGCGTCATGAGCCGCCCTTTGCCGTCCGCTGCGTGGCCGTAAACAACCACCCGGTCGGAGGCGCCTCGATCGACCAGCCAGATCGGCGGTGCAAGCCCGGTCACGCCCGCCGGTGCGCGCTCCAGTTGGCGTGCGTTCCTGTCGGCGTTGAACGCGCCATGCTGCAACGGCAGCAACACCAGCAGCAGCACACCGATCAGCAGCAGTACCAACCCCAGCGTGTCGAGGCCACCTGCTCGTGTGGAATGTGCACCAGCCCACAGCAAGGTCGCACCGCCCAGCAGGGTGGTCGCCAGGAACAGCAGGGTGCCGTAGTTGTTCTGCTCCAGCGCGGCGCGCGCGAGCCAGCCCGATGACGGCGAGAGCAGAACGCCGCTCACGCCGAACGTTGCGACGTAGGCCCCGATGGTGGCGGCACCCACCAACAACGCCGCAAGTATCTCCAGACCAAACAGCATTCCCGGAGCGAGCAGGCCGGCAAAGCGGCCGATTTCGCGGAACAGCAGCATTGGCAACGCCGTCACGAGCAGTGCGAACAACAGCGCCAGCACGAATCGGAATCCAGCGAACACGTAAGCTTGGTCAACCAGCGCGAAACCCGGATCGGTCCCCAGCGCCCGGGCGCGGGCACGCACCACCAGGTAGCCACAGGCGTAGCCGGCACCGGACAGCGCTGTCAGGACGACGCCGGCGTTCTTGGCAGATTCGGCAATCTCATTCAGCGACATGCGACCGATCCAATGTGCCATCAGCGTCCGCTGACCTGCATCGGCGCCCAATAATAAGGGTGCGTGACGCCTGCCTTGCGCAACTCCCGCATCGCGGTCGCTGCAGACACGGCAGCCGAAGCACCGGCGGAAAGCTCCCGATAGAAGATACCCATCCAACGTCCGTTGCTGTCCCCATTCACGTCCCAGCGCGACAGTACCGTCGCCGACACGCCGCCGACGAGCAACGCCCACGGAAACCCGTAGATCTCACCAGAGATCCTCGCACCGACCTCGCCGCCCTTGCAGGCACTCAGCACAGCCAGCGGCAGGCCTCGCAACGGCAACGCCACCAGGTCCGCGGCCAGGATCGGCGGATCGCTCGCCCGCGTCGTCGGCCGCAGGCTCGACAACAGCGCTTCATCCGCGTTGAACACGCCATGCGTCAGGATGTGCAGGCTATCGGCCTGCCATGGGCCGGCAAACAACTGGTTTCGTGTCACGTTCACCAGCCTGACCCCGGCCGCCTGGATCGCTGTAGTTTCGTTTGTATTGTCGTCGATCGCCGGATCGACCAGCGCAGCGACGCTTCGCACCGGACCCGGCTGCCGGTCCAACGACGCCACGGCCATCGTCGCGTTCGGCGCATAAGAAATCGCCCAGCGGTCAATCGCGAAATCGCCCGATGCCGGATCGATCAGCGCCTCGAACGGCAACTGCATGAGCGGACCTTGCGGCACCACCATGATCTGACGCACCGATGGCGTGCCGAGCTGCTTGGCAAATGGTGCCAGCAGATACAGGAACAGTTCGCGGGCCGCCGTCTCGTCGAACGGCTTTCTGCCCAGACTCCCTGCACTGCTTTCCAGCACGCGGCCAACCTTGTCTTTGACCACGGCGGCCGGAACGAACACGTTCACCACATCGGATCCATCCGGGCCAACGTACCACGCGATCACGTTGGTGAACGTGCTCCAGTACAGCAGCACCGGAATCCCGGCGCGGCTGGCGGCTTCATGCAACCTGTCGAGACTGGCGGAGGGCGCCACCGCATCCGAGCTCAATCGGATGATCGCCGCCTCGTTGGCGCGCAGCTTGGCACGCCGCTCCGCTTGCAAACCGTCCAAGGCTTGCAGCTTGTCAACGCTTGCATCGAGCCGCCCGCTCGCGACCATTTCGGCGACGATACTCCGCTCGATCGCGCCGGTTCGTGCCTCGAGCACCAGCAGCGCCGCCAGCCAGGCGCGGTCATCCGCCGTCACATCGGGACGCGCCAATGCCGACGCCAGCTCACCGAGACCACGCGCACGAATGGATTCGAACGCCGCGAAAGCGTCCGACGGACGTCCGAGCGAAAGCAGCCGCAACGCCAGGCTGAGCACGATTTCGCCGCGGTTCTCGATTACTGTGCCGCGCCGGCGCGGGTCGAAGAAGCCACGGCGTTCCTCGATCAGCAATTGCGCGGCGGCCGCGAAATTCTGCCCCGCTGCGTTCGGCGCAGCACCACGGATATCCTTCGCCAACCCAAGCAGATACTGGCTCCGTGCGCTCGCAGGGCCGCCTCGTGCGACCTCCTCAGCCACCACTGATTCCGCCAGGTCAGCCAATATCGGCGTGTCGGTCAGCAACGAAGCTCCGGCTTCGAACTCTCGCGTCACCAGCACGTCGCGGATCGACCGCGGGTGGAACACACCCGCCAGAGGCAGTGCATCACCCTTGGCACGCTGGTCGATCAGCAGCCGGCGAAGCTCGAGCCTGTTCAGGAACCCCTGTGCCTCGTTCGTCAGATGGGTCCAGCCGAGTGACTTCGCCGTTGCGCCAGCCTGTTGGTAGGCCGTGCGCGTCAACGCGGCAGCGCGGCGGCAGGCCGCATAGGTGTCCGCGCCGTCCTGGCTGCTCCTGGCATCGATCAGCGGGCGGTAGTCGCAGCTGTTGGCCAACTTCTGCAGCCCATCCGCGAGATCGAGCTCGGCGTAGAAACGGTCCTCTGGACCTGTCGCTAGATGCACGGCGCGCAGTGCATCGATGATACCGGCCTCGGTCTCGCCGCGTCCGATCTCGAACTGCGCCCGATAGTCCGCCAGGTCCGCGCGCTGCTTCGCTGTCGGCTGCTCGCCCGCTGCGTCGACGGCATGCTCGAACGCCGTCGCCGCCGCACCGTGATCGGACGTGCCATATGCATGCGCGCGTGCAATGCCGATCCATGCCTCGAATGCAACATCGCGAAGGCCCAGCGCCTGCGCCGCCTGTGCCGCCTCGCTGAGTGTTGCCACGGCCTCTGGAAACTCGTTGCGCAGCCGCTGCACCTTGCCAAGGTCCAGCAGCGCGCGGGCGCGGGTTTCCCCGCTGCTGCGCTGCACGAGGCCAACGAGCCCGCTTTCTACCGGCGCAAGCTTCGACATGTCGATCGCACCGCTAATGCGGTAGGCCTCGATAAATGCGTCGCGCTGTGCACGATACGCAGCGAGCGGATCTGCGCTCTGCGCCGCGGCTGGGTCAGCCGTCGACATTACAACAAGCACCACCAACGCGACGAGATTGCCACCCAGTCTCATCGCGGTGCCCTTCCCAGCTTGGCGAGCGACATCTGGCCGTTGATTGCATGGAGGCTCCGAGTACAGAGCGCGTCTTGGATCTCGTGGACGATCGTCATCGGTTCTGCGCGTGGTCTGCTGAACTCACAGACCCGGTTGTTCAAGTTAAGCATCTGCATCGGTTGAGTTCAACGATTTGGCGCCGCCCTGCCCCTGTGGCACGCTAACCGCAATTATCCAGTCCAAGGAAACCCGAACCATGCAGGACCCCAGCACACCGTTCGATCTGCTCGCCGGCATTCGCATCGTCGACTTCACCCAGTTCGAAGCTGGCCCATCCTGCACCGAAGCCCTCGCCTGGCTTGGCGCGGAAGTGGTGAAGATCGAGAACCCGCGCATGGGTGATCCCGGCCGCCGCCTTCAGCCAGGCAAACCGGACAACGATCCGTACTACTTCCACGTCTTCAATGCGAACAAGAAGTCCATCACCGTCAACCTGAAATCGCCGCGCGGCCTGGCTCTCGTGCAGGACATGCTGCGCAAGGCCGATGTCTGCGTGGAGAACTACGCCCCCGGCACGATCGAACGCCTCGGCCTCGGCTATGACGACGTCCGCGCGTTGAACCCGCGCATCATCTACGCGCAGGTGAAAGGCTTCGGCGAAGGCAGCCCGTTCGAGAACAATCTGGCCTTCGACATGATTGCCCAGGCCTGCGGTGGAACATTCAGCGTCACCGGCGACCCCAATGGTCCGCCGACGCGCCCCGGCATTTCGCTCGGCGACACCGGCACCGGCATGCTGATGGCCATCACCATCCTCGGCGCGCTGCGCAAGCGCGACCGCACCGGCGAAGGCTCGCGCCTGCAGGTCGCCATGCAGGACGCCATCATGCACTACATGCGTATCAACTTTGCCACCCAGGGCCTCACCGGCAAGCCGGCCCAGCGAGGCGGCGACAAGGTTCCCGGTGTCAACAACGCGCCTATGGGTTTGTATCCATGCAAACCAGGCGGCCCCAACGACTACGTCTACCTGATGACCAGCCGCGCCAACCCAGACCACTGGGATCGTCTGCTCAAACTGATCGGCCGCGAGGACCTGATCGGCGATTCCCGCTACGCCACGCCAGCCGACCGCGTGGAGCGCGAGAAGGAAGTCGATGCAGTGATCGCCGAATGGACCCGCCACCACACCAAGCATGACGCGATGCGCATGATCGGCGATGCCGGTATCCCCGCAGGCGCCGTGCTCGACACGATGGAACTCCAGAACGACCCGTCGTTCGAAAAGCGCGGCATCATGCAGGTGATGCATCACAAGGCGCACGGCGACTTCAAGATGCCGACGTGGCCGGTGCGCGTGAACGGCAAGCCGTCGAGGATCGAGCCCTCACCCATACTGGGAGAACACACGGCCGAGATCCTCGGCTCATGGCTTGAATTGACCGAGGCCGATGTCGCCTCCCTGCGGGCGGAGGGGGCACTCTGATCCTGTCGTTATCGCACCATTAGCCGTTGATTCTGCACTATTGCCCGGGTTCGGGGGGTTGACCGCGCGGCACCTGGGGGGCATGCCCGCCACTGATCAGCTGCCCCAGGGTCCACTCGTGTCGATCGATCGCCCGCGCCGGATCTTCCGCTCCAGTCTGACTGGAATGCCTCCGGTCGATCGCCGCGCGTACACTGTCCTGCTGGTCGCCGCGATCGTGGCTGGTGGCGCTTTCGCCGGATTTTCCCTGGTTGGCAACCACGGTGCACCCATCCCGCAGGCGGCCCCCGCACAGCCGGAGCTCGTAGCCCCCGCCGCACAGGTTGCCGTGGTCGATGGGGGCACGCTGCGCATGCAAGATCGCGTGGTACGCCTGTCCGGCGTGAACCCGCCGGCGCGCGGAACCGATTGCGGCAGCGGGCTCGATTGCGCCGTGGCCTCGGCCAATGCACTCGCAGCATTGTTGCATGAAGATCCTGTGGCCTGCCGGGTGACCGGCAAGGACGGCCTTGGCCGTCCCTTCGCCATCTGCGAAGCCAGTGGGACGGAACTCAATCAGGCAGTCATCGCGGCAGGCTGGGCCCGTGCCGACGACCGCCAGCCGGACCTGCTCCAGGCCGAGGCCGAGGCCCGCACCCAGCGCCGCGGCGTGTGGGCCACGTTGCACGGGGCGACCTGGTAAGCGCCTGCGTTGCTCTGACTGCGGGCTCCTCGCCATGACTGTGGCGGCGGCCAATCCGTCCCAGGCCCTTGTTCCGTTTGGCCGGTCCACAACCTCGCACCCGGCTCGCGGATCCAGTGAAATGTCGCTGCGAAATCGCTCGTCATTGCGAAAGAAGCTTTCCGACAATGCCGCCCAGGCGCAACTGATCGCGAGGCTTACGCGCGAGGTTGTGGCCAGGACAAGGGATTAACCATATTACGGTTAACATGAGCTATTGCATTGCACCATAACGCTTTTCCCGCCCCAAATCTTGATGCTGTGCGCCTCGGCGGCTACCTGAGAGGCCACGGAACAGGGGGCGCCCATGGCAACCGCGACTGATACCAAAAAGCGCAGCAGCAAGACCCGCGAGCCCTCGATTGATCAGCAACTTCTGCTGAAAGCCTACCGCGACATGCTGTTGATCCGGCGTTTCGAGGAAAAGGCCGGCCAGCTCTACGGCATGGGTCTCATCGGTGGCTTCTGCCACCTCTACATTGGCCAGGAGGCCGTCGTCGTCGGCATGCAGATGGCGCTGTCGGACGGCGACGAGGTCATCACCTCCTATCGCGACCACGGCCACATGCTCGCGACCGGGATGGATCCGCGCGGCGTCATGTCGGAGCTCACCGGACGCGCCGGCGGCTACTCGCACGGCAAGGGCGGCTCCATGCACATGTTCAGCAAGGAGAAGAATTTCTTCGGCGGCCACGGCATCGTCGGCGCGCAGATCAGCCTCGGCACCGGACTGGCCTTCAGCAACTGGTATCGCGGCAACGACCGGGTCGCCGTCACCTATTTCGGCGAAGGTGCCTCCAACCAGGGCCAGACCTTCGAGAGCTTCAACCTCGCCGCGCTGATGAAGCTGCCGGCGATCTATGTCATCGAGAACAACAGATACGGCATGGGCACCAGCGTCGAGCGCGCCTCCGCCTCGCGTGACCTGTCAAAGAACGGCGCGCCCTGGGGCATTCCCGGCATGCAGATCAACGGCATGGACGTCGTGGCGGTGAAGGAAGCCGCCGACCATGCTGTCGCACATTGCCGCGCCGGCAAAGGACCCTTCCTGATCGAGGCCAAGACCTACCGCTATCGCGGCCACTCGATGTCCGATCCCGCGCGCTACCGGACGCGCGAGGAAATCCAGACCATGCGCACCCAGCACGACCCGATCGACGGCGCGCGCCACAAGCTGGAAGCGCTCGGCGTCGAGGAAGATGTCTTCAAGCAACTCGACGACGAGGTGAAGGCCATCGTGCAGGAAGCCGCCGACTTCGCCCAAAGCAGCCCGGAACCGGATGCGTCCGAGCTCTGGACCGACGTCCTGGTCGAGGGCTGAGCCATGGCCACGCAGATCCTGATGCCCGCCCTCTCTCCCACCATGACCGAGGGCAAGCTCTCCCGCTGGCTGAAAAATGTCGGCGATGACGTCCGCGCCGGCGACGTGATCGCCGAAATAGAGACCGACAAGGCCACCATGGAGGTGGAAGCCGTCGACGAGGGCAAGCTGTCGCAGATCCTGATCGACGAAGGCACCGAAGGTGTCGCGGTGAACACACCTATCGCGGTGCTGTCCGCCAACGGCGAGGCCACCAGCGCCGCGCCCGTCGCGGCCAGGCCGCCGCCGCCAAAGGCCGAATCCCCTCCCCCCGCGCCGAAGCCCGCAGCTACACCCGTAGCCACACCACAGGCAGAACCAGAAAAGGACTGGGGGCCTACCAAGCCCATCACCGTCCGCGAGGCTCTGCGTGATGCCATGGCGCTCGAACTCCGCCGCGACGACAAGGTCTTCCTGATCGGCGAGGAAGTCGCCCAGTACCAGGGTGCCTACAAGATCAGCCAGGGACTGCTCGATGAATTCGGACCCAAGCGTGTGATCGACACGCCGATCACCGAGCATGGCTTCACCGGCATGGCCGTCGGCGCCGCCCTCAATGGCCTGAAGCCCATCGTCGAGTTCATGACCTTCAACTTCGCCATGCAGGCGATGGACCAGATCATCAACTCGGCCGCCAAGACGCTTTACATGTCAGGCGGACAGATGGGCTGCCCCATCGTCTTCCGAGGCCCTAACGGCGCCGCCGCCCGTGTCGCCGCCCAGCACTCGCAATGCTACGCAAGCTGGTACGCGCATGTCCCCGGCCTGAAAGTCGTTGCCCCCTGGTCGTCTGCGGACGCGAAGGGTCTGCTGCGCGCCGCTATCCGTGACCCCAACCCGGTCATCGTGCTGGAAAACGAAATCCTCTACGGCCACACCTTCGATTGCCCCACGGACGAAGACTTCATCCTGCCCCTCGGCAAGGCGAAGATCGAACGCGTCGGCCAGCACGTCACCATCGTCGCGTTCAGCATCATGGTCGGCGTCGCCATGCAGGCCGCGGAAAAACTCGCCGAACAGGGCATCGAAGCCGAAGTCATCAACCTCCGATCGCTGCGCCCCTTCGACACCACCACGATCGTCGAAAGCGTGAAGAAGACCAACCGTATCGTCTCCGTCGAGGAAGGCTGGCCCTTCGCCGGCATCGGCGCCGAGGTGGCCATGCAGATCATCGAACACGCCTTCGACTGGCTCGATGCACCACCGGTGCGCGTGCACGGCACCGATGTGCCCCTGCCTTACGCCGCCAACCTGGAAAAACTCGCACTGCCACAACCCGACTGGGTCGTCGATGCAGTGAAGAAGATCGTCTGAGAGGAGCGACCCATGGCAACCAACATCCTGATGCCAGCCCTCTCGCCGACAATGACCGAAGGTACGCTGTCGCGCTGGCTGAAAAAGGAAGGCGAGAACATCCGAGCCGGCGACGTCATCGCCGAGATTGAGACCGACAAGGCCACGATGGAAGTTGAAGCCGTCGATGAAGGCGTGCTCGGCAAGATCCTCATCGCCGACGGCACCGAGGGCGTGAAGGTCAACGAACCGATCGCCATCCTGGTGGACAAGGGCGAAGCCGTGCCTGCGTCCGCGGCGCCCGCTCCCAAACCCGTCGCCCCGCCGCCCGCGCCAGCTGCACCACCAAAACAGGAAGCCAAACCAACTGCCGCTCCGCAGCCACAGCCCGCGCCATCCGCCGGCAACGGACACGACACAGGCGAGCGCATCTTCGCCTCGCCCCTCGCCCGCCGCATGGCAATGCAAGCCGGCATCGACCTGTCCACGCTGAAAGGCAGTGGCCCCAACGGCCGCATCGTGAAGGTGGACATCGAGACTGCTCAGCAGAAAGCTCCTGCATCATCACCCGCAGCGGCACCAGCCCCTGTCACGCGCCCCGCGACCAGCATCGCCGCCCCGCATCAGCTGATCCCGCACAGCAATATCCGGAAGGTGATCGCGCGCCGCCTCACCGAGGCGAAGTCCACCATCCCGCACTTCTACGTCTCGATGGACATCGAGATCGATGCGCTGATCAAGCTGATGAACGAGCTCAACGCCAAGTCGCCGAAGGAAGGCGACGGTGTCTATCTCATCACCATCAACGACCTGGTCATCAAGGCCTCCGCCGCCACCCTGCGCCGCGTTCCCTCCGTGAACGCCGCCTGGACCGATGACGGCATGGCGCTGTTCGACGATGTCGACATCAGCGTCGCGGTCGCCATCCCTGACGGCCTGATCACGCCCATCATCCGCAAAGCCGACCAGAAAGGCCTCGCCACCATCAGCCGCGAGATGAAGGACCTCGCCACACGCGCCCGCGCCGGCAAGCTGAAGCCGGAGGAATTCCAGGGCGGCGGCTTCTCCATCTCCAACATGGGCATGTTCGGCGTCACTGAATTCTCCGCCATCATCAACCCGCCCCAGTCAGCGATCCTCGCCGTCGCCGCCGGCCAGAAGCGCCCCGTCGTCAAGAACGACTCCCTCGCGATCGCCACGGTGATGACCTGCACGCTCAGCGTCGATCACCGCGTCGTCGACGGCGCCCTCGGCGCCCGCTGGCTGCGCGAATTCAAGCGGATCGTCGAGGACCCGCTGAGCCTGTTGCTGTGACCTTCGCACTCCGCGCGACGAGCCCAGGCGACATCCCAACCCTGCATCGCCTGATGCGTGATTTCGCGACCTACGAGAAGCTCCAGCACCGCTTCCAGATCACCGAAGCGCGCCTGCACGATGCCATGCTCGGCCCCAATCCCACCCACTCATCCATCCTGGTCGACGTCGGCCAGGAAACGATCGGTTTCGCCCTCTGGTTCTTCCCCTTCGGCACCTTCTCCGGCCGCTACAGCCTTTTCGTGGAAGACATCTACATCGACCCGGCCCACCGAGGCCGCGGCATCGGCCTCGCCCTGTTCCGCCACATGGCCTGCGTCGCCCTGGAGCGCGATTGCCTCGGCATGGAATGGAACGTCCTCGACTGGAACGCCCCGGCGATCGAGTTCTATCGCCGCATCGGCGCCAAGCCGATCGAAGGCTGGATCCCCCAGCAACTCAGCGGCGACGCCCTGACTGCGCTCGCCAACGGAGCACCCAATGCCTGACCAGACATTCGATCTGATCGTCGTCGGCGGTGGCCCCGGCGGCTACGTCGCCGCGATCCGCGCCGCCCAGCTCGGCATGAAGACTGCCGTCGTCGAACGCGAACATCTCGGCGGCATCTGCCTCAACTGGGGCTGCATTCCCACCAAGGCCCTGCTCCGCACCTCCGAGATCAACCACCTTCTGCACCACCTTCCCGATTTCGGCTTTGCCGCCGTCGAACCAAAATTCGACATCGACAAAGTGGTGAAACGCTCGCGCGCCGTCGCGAAACAACTCTCCCAGGGCGTCGCCTTCCTACTGCGCAAGCACAAGGTCACGGTGTTCGACGGCACCGGCAAACTCTCCGGCAAGCAGACCCTCGCAGTGGAGAAAGACGGCAAGCCCGTCGCCACCCTGAAGTCCCCGCACATCATCCTCGCCACCGGCGCGCGTGCCCGCGAGCTTCCTGGCCTGGAAGCCGACGGCAAGCTGATCTGGACCTACAAGCAGGCGATGGTTCCCCCCGCCATGCCAAAATCCCTGCTGGTCATCGGCAGCGGCGCCATCGGCATCGAGTTCGCCAGCTTCTACCGCAACATGGGCGCCGACGTCACGGTGGTGGAAGTCCTCCCCCGCATTCTCCCAGTCGAGGACGAGGAGATTTCTGCCTTCGCCCACAAGGCCTTCGAAAAGCAGGGCATCAAGATCATGACCGGCGCCCAGGTAAAAGGCGCGAAGAAATCCGCCGACAATGTCACCGTTACGATCGAAGCCAACGGCAAGAGCCAGGACATCAAGGTGGACCGTGTCATCTCCGCCGTCGGCATCGTCGGCAACACCGAGGGCCTCGGCCTGGAAAACACCGACGTGAAAATCGATCGCACCCATGTGGTGATCGACGAGTACTGCCGCACCGGCGAACCCGGTATATACGCGATCGGCGACCTCGCCGGCCCGCCCTGGCTCGCGCACAAGGCCAGCCACGAGGGCGTGCTCTGCGTTGAAAAGATCGCCGGCCACAACGACGTGCACCCGATGGACGTGCGCAACATCCCCGGCTGCACCTATTGCCGTCCGCAGGTTGCCTCCGTCGGCCTCACCGAGGCGCGTGCCAAGGAAGCCGGCTACCAGGTGAAGGTCGGCCACTTCCCCTTCATCGGCAACGGCAAGGCAATTGCCATGGGCGAACCGGAAGGCATGGTGAAGACCGTGTTCGACGCCAAGACCGGTGAACTGCTCGGCGCGCA
>DATJJM010000104.1:0-2241 GCA_035492535.1 Acetobacteraceae bacterium
GTCCCGCCTGGTGCGCGAAGAGATCGAGGCGCGGATCACCGAGCGAGTGGTGGAGCTATTCCACCGCGGCACGCGCATCGCCTGCCATATCCGCAGTCCGCTGCGCGGGCGCCACACCACGATCCCCGAGCACATGCCGAGTGCGCATCGCCGCTACGCAGATTGGACGCCAGCGCGACTGAGGCGCGAGGCGGCAGGGATCGGCCCGTCCACGGCTGCCCTGGTCGAGCAGTTCCTGCATGCCAAGCCGCACCCCGAACAGGGCTTCCGCGCCTGCCCTGGCATTCTACGGCTGGTGCGCGCCTGGGGCGCCGAGCGCGTCGAAGCGGCCTGCCAGCGTGGCATCGATATTAGCGCGCGTAGCTACAGCTCGATCGTCTCGAACCTGCGCAACAACCTCGACCGAGCCTACCGCCCACAGCCGGTGTCGGACGAACCGCCCGTCCAGCACAGCAACATTCGCGGCGGCCGCTATTACCACTGAGGAGAACGACCTTGCTCACCCATCCCACCACAGATCGCCTGCGCGAACTCGGCTTGATCGGCATGGCCCGGGCGCTCGAGGAGATACGCCGCCAGCCGGACAGCGTCGCCTTGGACTTCGAGGAGTGGCTGGCCCTGCTGGTCGAGCGCGAACGGCTGGAGCGCGACACCAAGCGCTTGCAGACCCGATTGCGCTTGCCGGGCTGCGGGTGCAGGCCACGCCGGAAGATGTCGATTATCGCGCTGCCCGCGGCCTTGATCGTGTGTTGTTCCAGACGCTGACCAGCGGCGCCTGGATCGAGCGCCACGAGAACTTGCTGGTCACCGGCCCGACCGGCACCGGCAAGACGTGGCTGAGCTGCGCGCTCGGGCATCGCGCCTGCCGCGGCAACCGCTCCGTGCTCTACCATCGGGTGCCGCGGCTGCTGGAGAACCTCAGCTTGGCGCGGGGCGACGGGCGCTATGCCCGTATGCTGAAAAGCCTCGCCCGAGTGCAGGTGCTGATCCTGGACGACTGGGGCATCACACCGCTGAGCGCCGAGCAACGACGCGATCTGCTGGAGATGGTCGACGACCGGCACGGACGCGCCTCCACCATGGTCACCAGCCAATTGCCGGTCGCCCACTGGCACGAGCACATCGGCAATCCGACCATCGCCGACGCGGTGCTTGACCGCCTGGTCCACAACGCACATCGGATCGAACTCAAGGGTGAATCGTTACGGAAATCGCGCACAGCCAAGACCATCAGGCTTGACGAGACGGCGGGCTCAAGCGCCGAATGAACCAACCCTCAGACCACACCGCCACCCGGCTGGCTTCCGTCGGAATGCCTGGCTGGCTTCGGTCGGAACAGGTGGCTGGATTGGGGCGGAATCGATGGCTGACTTTGTCGGAATCCGCAGCCTGATCATATAACATCATGAAATTACTAGCAAATTCTCCCTTCGTGACGGCGTCTTTCGTCACCAAGCCCGTCAAAAAGTTACGCTGTTGATTTTCAAGGGAAATTCTGCCGAATTTTTTTCTGCGGCTTCGGCGACAATCGCCACCGATTGGGCGATTTCCGCCCGGCCACGTCGGCGTGGATCCGTCCCGACTGGTTCGAAAACTACCGTCAGCACCATATCGCTTCTTCGGCGACACCCGCAACATCGGCCCCGCGTCAGACATCATGTCGCCTCTTCGAAAGGCCGCGAACCGCCCTACGGCCTACAGGTCGCCGGACAAGACCGGGCCGGATTGCGGCAGCCCCCCAGCGCGCCGTTCCAATTCGGAGCGCAGCGCTTTGGCATGCTCGCTGATTGCGGCGATCTCCTGGAGTACCTTGTCGGCGTCAACACCCACGGCCTCAGAAACGGAGCGCGTGGTCATCTCAGTGCGGACGAGTTCAGGCGTTACCGCGATCTCGGGCTCCGACATATGATGATATGGGGCGGAAGAATTGGCGTTCTGAGGACAACAACAAGCTGAGCTAGGCCGCCAAGCAGTCCAGCGACACCGGACCGCTAGCGATCATTTGCTGCAAACGGTCGGTAGAACTACTTCCGGCTCCCCTGCTTACGGCTGAATTCCTCGACAAGCGTCGGAAGCCTGCTCCACACAAAATCATCGAAACCCAGGGCTGCCGCTGCGCCAAAGGTAATACCAGTCGTTCGTTTGTTTTGCGTTCGTACCGCAAGCACTCGACCGGCATCGTCTCGCAAATCCTCACTTTCCAGCTTAATTGTCTTTTGACCGAGTAGCACGTTAAGGCGG
>DATJJM010000105.1:0-18053 GCA_035492535.1 Acetobacteraceae bacterium
TTCGCCTGCACCAGTGCGCCGACGGTGTAGGTTTCGCCAGCGGTCCGTACCACGCGAGAGGCGGTGCCGGTGCCGCCCTTGAACTCGTGGCAGATCATGCCGGTGCCGCCGCCGACATTGCCCTCGGCGATCGGACCGGACGCGGCGCCATCCAGCGCGGCGATCGCATGTTCCGTGGTGATGGGAAAACTGTTCGCGTCGCTCAGCCAGCCATCATAGGTCTCGGCGACAACAGGCAGCAGCCACGGCATCTCCACCTTGTCTCGTGCCGCAAGCCTGCAGATCGCGTCACGCACGACACCGACGCAATGCGTGTTGGTGATGCAGAGCGGCGATGCGAGGAGCCCCTGTTCGGCGATCCAGGCCCAGCCGGTCATCTCGCCGTTGCCGTTGAACGAGTGGATGCCGGCGAAGACCGCATCGGTCCAGATCTCCGGGCCGCGTGGCCAGATCGCGGTGACGCCGGTGCGTACGATCGAGGGCGTGTCCTGAATGAGCGTGATGTAGCCGACGCGCACGCCCGGTACGTCGGTGATCGCGTTCCACTGCCCCGGTGGCAGCGTACCGGTCACGATGCCGAGGTCACGCAGTCGCGCGCGTGGCATGGTGGGGAGCTACACCGGGTGCTTCGACGTCTGGCCGAACAGGATGCGGCGCTCTTCGTCCGAGGGAGGGGCCTTGCGGCGCCATTCCTTGCCGAGGTCGATGCCGCGCTGGACGGCGGGACGCTGCTTGATGGTCTCGCGCCAGCGGGCGAGGTTGGGAAATTCGTCGAGCGGCTGTCCGAGGGGCTTGGAGATCAGCACCCAGGGGAACGACGCCATATCGGCGATTGAATAGTCGTCCAGTATATACTCACGGCCTGCCAGGCGGCGTTCCAGCACGCCCAGGCAGCGGTTGTATTCGTTGGCGTAGCGCTGGTGCGAATAGCTGTGCTCGCCCTGGGCGTAGTTGACGAAGTGGCTGAGCTGGCCGGCCATCGGGCCGAGATTGCCGACCTGCCAGAACAGCCACTCGAGGGTCTCCTTGCGGCCTATGCGGTCGGTGGGGGCGAAGCGGCCGGATTTCTCCGCGAGGTGCAGCAGGATGGCACCGGATTCGAAGATCGACGTGTCGTCGTCGACGATCGCGGGCATGCGGTTGTTGGGGCTGATCGCCAGGAACTCTGGCTTGAACTGGTCGCCCTTGCCGATGTTCACGGGCACCACGCGGTAGGGAAGGCCCGACTCCTCCAGCATGATGGAGATCTTCCAGCCGTTCGGCGTTGGCCAGTAATAGAAGTCGATCATGCCTTGACCTCCTCCGCGTAGCCGATCTCGGCGAGGATTTCGTCAGTGTGTTCGCCGAGGGCAGGCCCGCCGCGACGGCTGGTGGCGGGTGTGGCGGAGAAGCGTGCGGCAGGACGCGCCTGGCGTAGGCGGCCAGCCTGCGGGTGGTCGGTCTCGACGACGATGCCGTTCGCTTCGACCTGGGGATGGTGGATCATCCTGCCGCGGGTCAGCACCGGGGCGCAGGGGACGCCCTCGGCGGTGAGGCGGTCCAGCCACTCAGCGGCCGGGCGGGTCAGCAGCACGTCCTGGGTCAGGGACAGGCGTTCGTTGATGTGCTTCTGGCGCAGGGCGGGCGTGGCGAAGCGGGGATCGTCCAGCCATTCCGGCTTATCGAGCGCGCGGGTCAGCGCGGCCCATTCTCGGTCGGTCTGCACAGCGGCGCTGATGTAGTCGGTCTGGGTGGCATAGATCAGGTCGATGAAGCTGGCGGCCTCGGCCTGGGGGAACTCGTCACCAACAAAGGTCTGGCTGCCCATGTCGGAGCCCCAGAGGAAGGCCACGATCGCGTCCAGCATTGAAAGGCGGACGTGCTGGCCCTTGCCGGTGCGCTCGCGGGCCAGCAGGGCCGCGGTGATTGCCTGGGCAGCCACCACGCCGGTGAGCTTGTCGGGGACGATGGTGCGGACCAGGCGGGGGCGTTCCTCGTCGGAGCCGCCCTGGATGCTGGCGAGGCCGGAGAGCGCCTGGATCAGCGGGTCGTAGACGGGCTTCTGGGCGAACGGACCGGTCTCGCCGAAGCCGCTGATGGAGACGTAGATGATGTCGGGGGAGAGCGCGCGGACCGCTGCCTCGCCAAACCCCATGCGATCGATCACGCCGGTGCGGAAGTTCTGGATGAAGACGTCGGCCGTGGTGATCAGTCTGCGCAGGACGGCGGCGCCCTCGTCCGTCTTCAGGTCGAGGACGATCGAGCGCTTGCTGCGGTTGTTGTTGAGGAATGAGGCGGAGAAGCCGGCCCGGCGATTGGCCGCCGCGCGGGTGTGGTCGCCCTGGGGGCTTTCCACCTTGATCACGTCGGCGCCCTGGTCGCCCAGCAGCATCGTCGCCGACGGGCCGGAAACCATCGAGGTCAGATCCACAACGCGATAGCCGTGCAACGGTCCCTGCATGTCGGTCGCCTTCGTTCTGCTGTGAAGTCAGATCAGGCATCCCCTGCTGCGGGTCAATATCACGAAAACGTGATGCTGCATGTGCGAAGGCAATGGCAATATCACTGTCGTAACGCTCCAAGGGGCAGAACCCACCCAAGAGACGAAGAGGTTCAGCCGTGTTGACTCACACTTCCCGAGCCCAGGTGAGCTCGGTCCTGGCCCAGCTGGGCCGCATGCTGACTGACGGATCGAGCGATCGTCCGATCGATCATGATCCCGTTTTCTTGCCAGATTTTCCGATGGTGACGCCCGATCTCGCACTCGAAATGGGTTACGGGAAAGGACGCGACCAATGAGGCTGCGCGGCACACGAGGTGCCAGCGAAGGGTCTGGCGACCTGTTGCGGAACGTTGTGCTGGGCGCCCTGATCGCCGCCATTCTGGCGAGCTCGGTAGCCGTGGTGTCGGCGGCGCGCACGCTGGACCTGGCGCCGGTGGTTGGCGACATTCTGGTGTTCAAGCAGGGCGCGCGGATGCCGACCGACTGGGCGTTCACGGCGAACAACAACAATGCTGTGGCCTGCACGCTGGACCCGAGCGTGATGGCGCGGGCTGGCGGCAGCCTGGTGGTCGAAGAGCGGCTGGATGACGCACGCGCCTATCGCATCCACTGGGCCGGCGGCGCGACCAGTAACGGCGTGACCAATTGCGGTGGCGATGTCGATCTGGTGCTGGAGCGGGCGGACCTGCAGTTGCTGTCCAATGCCGTTGGCGGTCCGGGCGTGGAGCATCGGACGTTCGCCTACTTCTGAGGAGGCGCGATGCGACGACGTGGTCGCTGCGCCGTTCTCCGTTCGCGGTCATTCTGTTCAAGAATGCGGTCGATTGTCGTCAGCATAGTTTCGGCCGACCACTCATGTGGAAGGGCGCGCTATGACAACAATGATAGCCGACGCAGTCGATGCGGATCACCGGCAACGTTTGTCCACAGCCGCGGCGAGCGAATCCATCCGGCCCTTCCACGTCGATATTCCGGATGAGGCGCTCGTCGATCTGCGGCAGCGTCTGGCGATGACCCGGTTGCCGGAGAAGGAGACGGTCGCCGATCAGTCGCAGGGCGTGCAGCTCGAGACGATCGAGCGGCTTCTGCGGTACTGGCAGAGCGATTACGACTGGCGCAAGGTTGAGGCGAAGCTGAATGCCCTGCCAAATTACGTCACCGCGATCGACGGGCTCGACATCCATTTCATCCACGTTCGATCGAAGCATGAAGATGCGCTGCCACTGATCGTGACACACGGCTGGCCAGGTTCGATCGTCGAGCAACTGAAGATCGTCGATCCGCTGGTCAATCCCACGGCGCACGGCGCGAGCGCAGCGGATGCGTTCGATATCGTGATTCCCTCGATTCCGGGTTATGGCTTTTCCGGCAAGCCGACAACCACCGGATGGGATCCCGCGCATATCGCACGCGCCTGGGCTGTGCTGATGAAGCGTCTTGGATACACGAAGTTCGTGGCGCAGGGCGGCGATTGGGGTGCGGTCATCACCGAGCTGATGGGCGTGTTGGCGCCTCCGGAGTTGCTGGGCATTCACACGAACATGCCTGGCGTGTTTCCGGCCGAGATCGATGCGGCCGCCTTTTCCGGCAAGCCGGCACCAGCGGAGCTCTCGGCGGATGAGAAGCTGGCCTACCAGCGTTTGCAGTTCGTGTACCAGAAGGGAATCGCCTACGGATTTCAGATGGGACTGCGACCGCAAACGCTATACGGAATCGCGGATTCGCCCATCGGCCTGGCGGGGTATTTCCTCGATCATGACGCGCGCAGCTACGAACTGATCTCACGCGTCTTTGCAGGAGAATCCGCAGGGCTCACGCGCGACGACATCCTCGACAACATCACGATCACCTGGTTGACTAACACAGCGATTTCTGGCGCGCGGCTATACTGGGAGTACTTTGGCAAGGGGTACTTCAACGTCAAAGGTGTCTCCATCCCGGTTGCCGTGAGCGTGTTCCCCGACGAACTTTACCCGGCGCCGCGGAGTTGGGCGGAGCGCGCGTTTCCCCGGCTGATCCATTACAACCAGCTTGACAGAGGCGGCCACTTTGCAGCGTGGGAACAGCCCCAACTCCTCTCGGAAGAGGTTCGCGTCGGGTTCAGATCGCTGCGCAAGTGATGCCGTATCTATACATGCCACACTCACGACCATACGAATGGCTAGTCTAAGGACGGTGACGACCAGTTTGAACTGACGACGGTACTCTGAAGCGCTTGCCGCAAAAACGGCTTCACGCTCTGTTGGCCGTGCGACCGCGGACGCTTAGGGACATGATGCTGGGCACCGACCGAAGGCGATCGTTGGTCATGGAGAGCCCCGGAATGATCATCGGGCATTAGGCATTCGACCACAGCCCGAAACTGTCCCGGCGGCCCGTACAGAGACGGCCAGCCACGAAGTGGACCCGGTTCGCGGCAGCGCGCTGCGACTTACGGATCGATGTGCGGTCACTGCGAGGTCATGCCGCCATCGATCACCAGCTCTGAGCCTGTGACCCAGGATGCTTCGTCGGACGCCAGGAACAGTACGCCATTCGCGATATCCTCCGCGGTGCCGAGCCGCCCCATAGGCGTGCGATCGATCAGAGACTGGCGCACGGCCGGATCGTTGAAGCGATGCTCGGTAAGCGGGGTGTCCGCGTAGCCGGGGTGCACCGAGTTGATGCGGATGTTCTCCTTCGCGTACTGCACCGCCGCCGACTTGGTGAAGATCGTGATGGCACCCTTGGCGGCAGAGTAGGCTGGCGAGGTGGGGCTGCCGACGATGCCCATCACCGAGGACGTGTTGATGATCGATCCGCCGCCGCCCTTTCGCATGGCCGGAATCGCGGTGCGGGTGCCGAGGAAGACTCCCTTGGCGTGGACGTTGAGTTCGCGGTCCCAGATGTCCACCGTTATGTCCTCGACCTTGCCGGGGAAGCCGACACCGGCGTTGTTGAACAGGATGTCGAGGCGGCCGTGCGCTGCCATGACCGTGTCGATGACGTGGGTCCAGTTCTGTTCCGATGTCACGTCGAGGTGGAGATAGCGCACGTCGTGGCCCTCGGCGCGGAGGGATGCCGCGGCGCGCTCACCCACATCGTCGCGGATGTCGGTCAGCACGACTTTTGCGCCTTCTCGCACGAAGAGATGGGCGGTGGCGCCGCCGAAGCCCATGAGTTCGCCCTTGATGGCGGCGGCGGCGCCGGTGAGCAGGGCGACTTTGCCTTGCAGTCGCATCGTTTCCTCCTGTTTGGTTGTTGATCGCGAGGAGGATGCGACATTTCGCGGCCTGCCTCCACCGCGGTACTGCAATCCCTGGATCGGCGCCTGCCGGTCTAATATCCTAACGTGATATCGACTTCTTGCAGTGGCCGCCCACCCGCCTCGAGGCTTCGGATATTCGCCGCGATCTCGGTCACGAGTTGAGCAACCGTCGGCCGGCGTGCGACATGCGGCATCACGGTGACCTTGGGATGCAGCCAGAGCGGACTCGTCGGCGGAAGCGGCTCCGGCCACAGCGCGTCCAGCGCGGCGTATGACAACTGTCCCGAATCGAGCGCCTCGATCAGATCCTTCTCGACCACATGCTTGCCGCGCCCGACATTCACCAGCATCGCCCCCCGCGGCATCATGGCAAAGGTGCGCGCACAGAAGATGCCCTCGGTTTCCCGCGTCAGCGGCAACAGGCAGACCGCGATGTCAGTCTGTTGAAGAAATGGTTCAAGTTGGTCGGCACCGTGAAAGATCGGAACGTCATTCTCGTGACGTGCATTGCGCACCCACGCATGAACCTTGAACCCGAGCGACTGCAACACGAGCGCAGGTGCCTTCGCCATCATGCCGAAGCCAAGGAAGCCGACACGCCTTTGCTCGGGCCGCACGATCGTCGTTCGGCGCCACTCCCGGTTTGCCTGCGCCGCCTGGTATCCCGGCATGTCACGATGCAAACGAAGGACATGCATGACGACATATTCCGTCATCATCGGATCGCCGCCGGGTGGCTCGATCTTGCACAGCGGTGCCTTCGGCAGTTTCGGATGGTTGACGAATGACTCCACCCCGGCGGAGCGGCTGAACATAGCTTTCAAATTCGGCAAGGCCGGGATCGAGTCGAAATCCGGGTGCATAAAGGCGAGATATTCGATATCCGTGAGCGTTCCGGCTTCGGGCCAGATGCGGACCTCCAGATCAGGAAGTAGCTCCCCGAACGTGTCGCGCCACGCCTTGGCGTTGCCGATGTATTTGTCGAGATCAACGATGAGCAACGCCATAACCGGCTCCTACCACTTATAGACCTTCTGCAACGTTCCTCCCATGAGCGCAGCCTTGTCGCTCTCGGACAGGCGTTTGGTGTCACGGAACGGCGCGACGCCCTGCTCATAGGTCAGCATCCCGATCGTACGCGTCCAGTCGGTGCCCCACATGCACCGCTCCAGACCGAACGCATCGATGACCCGCAGCACGGGATCCCAGATGTCGTCGTAGGGAAACGGCTGGTGCGACATCGTGCATGCACCGCTGACCTTCACCCTGACATTCGGGTATTGCGCCAGGTCGAGCAGCTTTGGCAGATCGGCCCAGACATCGGCAGGAACCGGCGGGCGAGCAGGTTGCAGCATTCCGAGATGGTCGATCACGATGACCGTGTCAGAGTGTCGCTGGATGTGCGGCAGACCTTTGTCAAGGATGCCCCAGCAAAGCAGATTGACTGGCAATCCATGTCGCGCGGCAGCGGCGAAAGCGCGGTGCAGGCCGGGGTGGTCGGCATCCATCGGCAGGCCTTCGCGCATGCGGATGCGAATGCCCCGCGCGCCTGGTATCGCCGCCCACCTTGCCACCACATCGTCGATCGCCGGATCGGTCGCATCGACGGGCGTCACCACCCGGAATTTATCCGGGTATCTGTTGTACACTTCGATCGCATAGCTCGGATCGTATTCATAGGCGCTGAACGATGACACCATGATCGCGCCATCGACGCCGACGCTGTTCATCGCAGCGACCATTTCTTCGCCCGTCGCGGAGTCGAGCCCGTGCGAGGGACTGGCCCACGGACGGCCGGGATGATTCCGATCGAATGGATGCACCTGAACGTCGATGACTGGCATGGTCGTTCCCCTGGTAGATACAGTGTCATACGGTTCGGAAGCCGCCGTCTGCCATGATGATGTGGCCGGTGACATAAGCGGATAGATCGGACGCAAGGAACACGGCGGGGCCGGCAATATCCTCGGGTTTGCCGGGACGGTTGAGCGGCGTGTGCCGCATCACGGCTGCCACCATGTCCGGATTTTTGGCGCGTGCCTCGGCGTTGATCTTCGTTTCAATCATCCCGGGACCGATGGCATTGACGCGGACTCCGTCCCTGCCGAGTTCCGCGGCCAGAGCGCGCGTGAAGCCGAGCACACCATGCTTCGACGTTGTGTAGGCAGCGGAGTTCGGCCAGTTCACGTGAACAAACGACTGAATCGAGCCGATATTGACGATGCGCCCCTTGCTTGCGCGCAACTGCGGCAGGAAGGCATGCGTCACATTGAACACGCCGTCGAGATTGATGGCGAGTATGTCGTCCCAGTCCTTGACCACGGCTGCCGGATCGGCAGTGATGTGATTGCGGCGATTGATCCCTGCATTGTTGACGAGGATGGTGATGTTGCCGTCCTTGCCGACTTGTGCGGCGACGCGATTGCAGGCGTCGCGACTGGTCACATCGAGCTGCATGGCCGAAGCTTTGCCGCCGGCAGCGTCGATGAGAGCGACGGTTTCTTCGGCACCCTCGGGATTGACGTCGAGAACGATGACGCGCGCGCCTTCACGCGCGTAGGCTTGGCAAATGGCTTGTCCGATGCCCGATCCGCCGCCTGTGACGGCTGCCACATGCCCTGTGAGTAGGCCTGCCATTTTCTTCTCCATGTGGCGATCAGAAATATACCGAACGACCAGCGCCGCCGGTTGCCGCGATCAGCTCGCCGGAGATCGCCCACGCCTTGTCAGAAGCCAGGAAGACCGTGACGAATGCGATTTCGGATGCATCCACCATGCGGCAGATCGCATTGCCGCGCGGCGAGTCAGGGGAAAAGTCCTGCCGCTCCGCCTCTTCCGGGGATACGCCCAGTTGCGTTGCGCGCGCGGCGAGCAGGCTCGGCGTGCGCTCCGTGCGAGTCGTGCCCGGATGGATACAGTTGACCGTGATGCCATGTCGGCCCAATTGCACCGCCAGCGTCTTGCTCATGTGAACCAGGCTGGCGTTGCGCGCCCCGCCACTGAGATTGCCGGCGTTGCGCGCGTTGGCACCACTGATGTTGATGATACGACCCCAGCCCGCCGTCTTCATGAACGGAATGCAGGCGCGGGAACAGCGCAGCGCGCCGACATACTTCACGTTGAAATCCTCGATCAGGTCCTCATCGACGACCGATTCAATAGGGCCGGTCGCGGTCGCCGAACCGCCTGGCGCGGATCCGCTGTTGACCAGGATGTCCACGCTGCCGAATTGCCGCGCCACGCCGGCCACCATGCGATCCACCTGCTCCTTGGAGGTAACGTCGGCCGCGATGGGAAGGATACGCTGGTTCGTTTCGCCGCCAAGCTCCCGTGCCGTCGCCTCCAGAGCCTCCTTGTTCCGCGCCACGATCGCCACGTCGACGCCTTCGCGTGCCAATTCGCGCGCGATGGCTTTGCCGATACCCCGGCTACCGCCTGTCACGATGGCATGCTTGCCTTGCAATCCGAGATCCATGGCGTTCTCTCCCCTTGGCGATGTTGGCAGACTATGGACGATACAGTTCAGTGTTGAGGTTCATCCATCGCGTTATGGCCGGCGATGAGCCCTTGCACCAGAGCGCGTGCGAGACCGTGCTGGCTGAAGCCGCCGGCTGACTCACCACCGCAATAGAGCCCTTGAATAACCTGGCCTGCACGATCGACGACCTGGCACTTGGCGTTGATGCGCAAGCCAGCGCGGGAGTCGTGTGGGGTAGGCGTCGCCCATGCGGCATGAAATGGAGGTTCCATGATCTTGTGGGCTGGGGCGGGTTTGCCAAAATCGGCGTCCATTCCTGAGTCGACGAATTCGTTGTAGCGGGCAACCGTGGCTTCGAGCGTGGCGGAGGACATAGGGATCCGTTGGAATTTCATCACGATTCGCGATGCAAGCTCTCCGATCGTATTGGCGGAAAAGAAGAACCCCTCGGTGCGATCTACATAGGGCGGCTCGGTGATCCAGCTCTCGCGGTTGGCAGCGGCAGAATCGAAGATGGCCCAGATCGGGCCACCGCCGTTATGCCCATCGCCAATACCGGCCAGAGCGGCATTCACCCAGTTGACGGGCCGGTACACAACCTTCTCCGCATTCCGGTAATCACCATAGCGGTAATTCTTGACCTGATCATGGTTGTTGGCTGTGAAATTGCCCTCTGTTTCGTCGAAGAAGCGGTGGCCGAGCATGTTGACAGTGATGACGTTCTGCCAGTCCGTCACCTGGAGACCGGTGGCGCGCGCCTTGTGGAACACTGAACTGCCTGGCTGCCAGTAACAGCGGTAATTATATTGGTTGCCGATGGTGAATGGCTTGGTGAGATGCAGTCCAAACTCGGCGGTTTGATTGTAAAGCCCCCACAGAGAGGCGCCGATCGCCATCGCGGCGATCTCGCCCGACGCGTCCTGATCTGACCAAGGCATCCCGGCGAGACCACAATATTCCTCGGTCAGGCGCGGGTCGAACTGGCGGCGGAATTCGACATTTCCGGTATGGCCGCCCGTCGCGATGATCACGGCCTTGCGGGCACGGATACCCAGAACATTGCCCTTGTGCGCAGCCTGAATACCAGTGACGCGGCCAGCACCGGGGCATTCGCGATGAACCGCGGTCATGCGGTGTTCCAACAGGATCTCGACGCCAATCTTGCGGGCGGCGGCTTCCAGTGGGCGCATGAGGCCATTGCCAGTCGATCGGGTGGCGGCAGTGGCAGCAGGCTCGGGTTTGCCCGTTTGCGCGATGGGCCAGTGCATCGGCACTGCGTGCATCTCACGCGGGACCGAATTACCGATCGATGTACCGCCGAAGGAGTCCGGCGCTTTGTTGGCGAACACAACGCCATGGGCCAGCAACCAGTCGTAGGTCGAGACATTGGCGTCGGCAAAGGCGCGCACCAGTTCCCGATCGTTATAGCGGTAGTCCGGAAAGCCATTGGGCTGAACAACCGACCAGTCGGTGTTATCGAGGAACACGAGGTCAGCTGAATCCTCGATCCCGGCTGCCCTCTGTGCCGACGTGCCGCCCCCCAACGGCACGTTGCCGCCCGCCGTGATGGCATGGCCGCCAATGTGTGGCTCAGCCTCAACCAAGATGACCGAGGCTCCGGCCTCTCGCGCGTAGATAGCCGCAGGCATGCCCGTCGCACCTGATCCGATAACGACGATATCCGCCTCGCGGTGCCATGACGCCGGTGATGGCACCGCCACGGCGGAAACGGTGCCAGGTCGATCGACGGTCATGGCGTGTCCCTCCGCCAGAGAGTTTGCCTGGGGGAACGTGCGCGGTCCACCGACGGAACCTCATGGCGGCGACGATCAAGTCGAGAAGATGGCGCCTACATCCGCCCAACTGTCACCAGGTTCAGGCATCGCAAGAACCCGCAGTGATACTGGCACGCGTCGTACGCAATGGCTCAATGGGACATGCGTGATACGCGAGCCACTGCGGGCGTCTCAGTGGTCGCGGATAGCGAAGCGTCGATCTCCTCTATGGTACGGCCTCGGGTCTCGAAGCCGATGAACCAGAATGCAAGGGCACCGAGCACGTACCAGAAACCGAAGTAGTTGAATGCCGGGATGATCGCGTCGAGTGTTGCCTTGGGTGCTACGAAATTAGACGAGCCCGCGATCAGCGCCAGTCCGGCTGGGCCGATGAACTTGCCGAGATTGCCCACACCGTAGACCAGTCCCATACCGCTGCCGCGCAAGGCTGAGGGCCAGAGTTCGCCCATGTAAGGCCCGACAATCGAATAATTGCCGCTGCCGAAGAAGTTCTGCAGAACGATCAGCACGAAGAACATCGACATGCCGCCGATGAACACACTGTTCAGATAGCCGGCGAGCGACATGAACAGCGCAGCAAGCAGGCAGGTCAGCACGCCTGAGGCACGTCGGCCCATCGCGTCGGAGATCCAGGCGCTGAAGAAGCGACCGGCCACTGCGGCCAGGCTGACCCAGATTGCCAACTTCGATGCCTCGGGCGGCGATACGCGCAGAACCATGACGAACAGCGTGACCATCCAAAGAGTGAGTCCAACGCCGCCGGTTTGAGTGAGGCCGGTCAGACATCCCGCGATAAGGCTGCGGGGATACTTGAACAGATCCAGCCAGCGGGTGTGCCTGACGACAGGCGGCACAGCCGGCAGAGCGATCGAAGCCGGATCGATCTGTAATGCCCAAGCGATAGAGCGACGCGCCTCCTCGACCCTTCCCATGCGCATCAGCCAATGCGGCGACTCGGGTACCCACGCGCGGATATACAGAGTGAGCAAGGCCGGCAGCAGGCCGACGGCAAACAGGCCACGCCATCCGATATAAGGTGTCGCGAAGCCACCCAGCAACGCTCCCAACAATACGCCGACAGGCAGCATGGTCGTGGTCAGGCCGGTCAGCCAGCCACGCTTTGACGCCGGCACGAATTCCTGCACCAGCGTGATGTCGACGGAGTAGAGTCCCGTCACGCCCAGGCCAACGATGAAACGACATATCGAGAGGTAGATCCACCCGCCGTCTGGCGTGACGGCCATCGCGCCAGTGGCGAGCGAGAAATTCAGCACTGTCGCGATCATGACCTTGCGGCGGCCGATCTTGTCGGCCATCCAGCCCCAGAACAGCGAACCGAACGGTGCGCTGATGCCCGACGCAAACAGAATGGCCGCGGACTGGCCGTAGGTCAGGTGCCAGTCGCCAACGATGAAGGCCAACACGAATCCGATCAGGAAGAAATCGAAAAAATCCAGCATGTCGCCAAGGGTTGCGGCGATCGCGATCTTCCATTGATTCAGCGTCAGCTTCTGTTGCCGATCGAGAAGCTCGAGCATGACGGCACCTCCCCTGTGGGCGACACGAGCGGCCGGCCTTGCTGTTGATTACGGGCGTGTCTCCGGACGGCCGGTCAATCACATTGCGGCAGGCGCCATCACCAATGCATCGGGGGATAGCAGCCTCGTTACTTCCCCATCATCTTACTTGCTGGTCGAGCGTCGATTCACATCCGTGTGAGACCGGTGACCGACCCTCGCGCTACAATCTCTGCCCGCACACAGCGTCGCAAACCACGGCAAACAGAGCCGGTGCACGTCGCCCGGTTATGCTGGAACGGCGACACGTGACTGCGATCTGCTGGCTGACTATTGGGAGACGCATTCCCTTCGTCGCCGAAGCTGACGGATCATGCCAACTGATGCAGTACCGGCATCCCCTGGACTGCAAGAACCGGAGGGCGAATAGATGAGCGATGACGGCATACGGCAACCTGTGGAGCCGACACCGGTATCCAGCCGACTCCCCGCGGTGAGACGCCAAGGGGCCGTTGCTGTCGGGGCGGCGGCTGTGGGAGCGCTCGCGCTCGGGGCAGTCGCCATCGGTGCGCTGGCGATCGGCAAGCTGGCAGTCGGCCAGCTCGCGCTTGGCAGGACCAAACTGCGCAGGGGACAGGTGGACGACCTGGTGATCGCACGCCTGACCATCAGGGAACTGACAATCGAACGGGTGCGCTGAAAGCCCAGCCTCGGCACGCTCCCGGCCAATCGCGCGAATGTGAGATGGTTGTAAAGCATTGCACCAAGAACGGGCACTGAGAATGTCCGGAGTGCTTTAGCGGCAAATGCTACCACGGCGACTCAAGTTCGCTATCGTTTCCGCTTATTTCACCACTTTCGTTCGGCGCGCAGCCGTCGAATCGTTAATCTATGCCGCAAACATTTGCAGTAACAGGCGATCACGAATCACGCCTCACCCAGTTGCTCCGCATTGCGCAGCGGGAAGCGCAGTTGGCGCAGCGCTCGGCGAGCCCCCGGATGGAGGACGCGCTGATCGAAGTGGAGCAGGCGCTGGCCGAGCAGCTCGCGGTGCTCGTCCTGGCGAACGACGACGCCGCCGCCGACGCAGAGGCCTCTGGCGCCGCGGACCGCGAACGCCAGGCCTGGCGACCCCTGAGGGCAGTCTGATGCCCGCCCGCCCGATCTGGCGTGGCCACCTGCGTCTCGCCCTGGTCTCGTGCCCGGTGGCGCTATGGAACGCGCGTCATGACCGGGCCGGCATCAGGTTCAACCTGATCAACCCGGAGACGGGCAATCGAATCCGCATGGTCACGCAGGACTCGGAGACCGGGAAGGACCTGGAGCGCCGCAACCTCGTCAAGGGATACGAGTTTCGCAAGAACGAATACCTGCTGCTGTCCGATGCAGACTTCGATAGCGTGAAGGTCGAAAGCTCGTCGATCATGACGATCGAGAAGTTCGTCGATACCGATTCGATCGATCCCGTCTACTATGATGCCGCTTACTTCCTTGCGCCTGATGGCGATGCAGGCCGCGACGTATACGCGGTGCTTCGCGAAGCAATTGGGGAGACGGGGAAGACAGCGCTGGCCCGCGTGGTGATATCGCAACGGGAACGGACGATCGCGCTGAGGCCCATGGGTGATGGCCTAATGGCGCATACGCTCTATGAAAATCGCGACCTGAACAGTTCGAGCGAGTTGTTTGACGGTCTGTCGGCGATCAAGACGGACCCGGAAATGGTCAAGCTCGCGACGCAGCTCGTGCAGAGGCAGGCCGGCAAGTACGATGCTGCCGATCTCGTGGATCAGTATGAGGCACGGCTGCGCGAGATGATCGACGCGAAACTGAAAGGCGAAGGTATCGATCTGCAGGCCGAGGTGCCGGAGACAGGGGATACGAACGTCATCGATCTCATGGCGGCGTTGAAGAAGAGCCTTGGCCAGGCGCCGGAGACCAAGGCAGCGCAGTCATCCGGTTCTGCCCCGGCGAAGCGCAAGAAGGCATCTGGCGAACGCGAGCAGCAGGCCCTAAAGTTGCCGATCAAGGGCGGCAAGGGTCGTGGCAACGAGGCGGCGCAGGGGCCGCCGGCCAAGCCCGTGCGTAGGCGAGCCTGATTCCGGCGGACCGGCAAGGGGACGCAACCAATGCTCTCATCGAAGTCACGCGAGCATCTCATGCGCGTTCTGGAAAATCAGCAAAAGATCGCGGCCGAGTTGGCACGAGCACGTCAGCCGCAAAGCGATCATCAAATGCAGATGCCGCTGATTGCCGAAGTGAAGGCGAGCGCCGCGTCCAAACAACGTCCCCGGCGCGCGCGCGGGAATGGAAAACCCGGTCAGTCGGGGTTCGATGGGTTCTGACGCGTCTCAACCTACAGGCACACCGATGGACTTCAGCCGCGCATTGGCTCGGCTGGCACGTGACTTCAGCCCATCGAGATAGGTGCTGACGTCGGTGCCGGGCAGGTTCAGCACCTTGCAGCCAAGCTGCCAGTACTCTTCGATCTGCGCCTCCGTCTCTGCCGACCCACGGGCAAGCTTGCCGTGTGCATTGCAGGCGTCCGCGATGCGGCGCACGGCTGCCTTGAACGTCGGGTGTTCAAGCTGGAGATGAACGCCCAGCCGCGCACTGAGATCCGAGTGCCCATAGGCGATCATGTCCATACCCTCGACGGCCGCGATCGCCTCGACATTCTCCAGGCCCTCGAGCGATTCGATCGATACGCAGGTAATGATGTTGGCATTCGCCCATGGCGCATACTCGGTGGCGTGACGCGCGCCATGACTCCGGTATCCGGTGTGCATCCCCTGCCCCGAGATGCCACGATTGCCGATCGGCGGATATTTTGCCTCCCGCACGATGGCGCGAGCCTCCTCGACGTTATCGACCTCGGAGACCTGGATGCCCATGATTCCCTGATCGAGGATCGCGGGGATCAGATACGTGAACGACTTGTGGATACGCACGATCGCGGAGACGTTGGTGGCCTGGAACCAGCCGGCAAGATCCGCGATCGTTTCGAGGTCGAAGGCGCCATGTTCGTGGTCGATCATGCAGTAGTCGAAGCCCGAGGCCTCGATGATCCAGGGGACGCCACGTGAGGCGAACTCCTTGAGGCCGGTGCCAAGCGCGGCCCGTCCCTCGCGCACCGCCCGCCAGATGCTGTTGTCTTTCATGGATCGAGGCTCCCGTCGTTGTCCAGGCAAGGGCGCGATCCTGGCACGGCTTCGACAATGACGTCAGGTGCGATCGAGGGTCTGTAATGGCTGGCCGTCGCAGCCATCCGCTGGAAGTCCCAGATGCGCGAGGATGGTTGGGGCCAGGTCGATCATCGAGGTGGGGTCGGTCCGGGTGGCGCCTGGAGCGAAGCCGCTGCCCTCGATCATCAGGAATGGCATCTGCTCATAGCGACCGAGGCCACCGTGCTGGCCGCAGCCGAGCCGATCGGGCTTGCCGACGACGGGGCGGGCGGCGGCGCTGATGCCTGGGATGCCATACGCGTTCGGCCGATCGTCGCTGCGCATCGAGACGGCGCAGAGCAGCGCGCCGACGGGTGCCTGGCCGGCCGCGCGCAGATCGTCTCCGGCGAGCACCGCGCCGGCCCAGGGTTGGGCCCGCAGAAAGCGAAGCACAGTATCGGCGTCTGACGCGCGATCCGGGTGCAGGTAGATCAGTGCAGACGTGCCGTTCGAGGCGGCGAGCAGGCCCGGGTCTTCTGGTTCTGGTTTGAGGCCGGCGGCGGCGAATTCGGCATCGATGTCCACCACTTCGCCGACGGTCTGGTGGCCGTGGTCAGAGCAGGCGATCAGCAGCGTGCCCGGCTCGATCGTCGCTCGAATGCGGCCGAAGCAGGTGTCGGCTGCCGCAACCGCGGCCATCGCGTCGGGTGAGCCAAGCGGATGTTCGTGTTGGGAGTGGTCAGGCTCACCCAGCCAGAGGACGGCAAGTTCAGCGTCGCGGGCGCGATCCAGGAAATAGCTGGTCAGGCGGGCGTCGCCGGCGGGGTCCAGGGTGACGCCAGGCACAGCGTCAGCGCCCGTGAGAGGGCGGAGACCAGGGGCGTGCGACCACGCACGATGGAAGACCCAGCCGTGTCCGTCGGGATCGTGGGCGCGCGCCGCACCCGGGGAGACGTTGTTGAACACCATGGCCTTGCCGCCGGCACGGGAGAGGCGCTCAGCCATGGTTGGGACAGCGAAGGTGTGGCCACGCACCCGGCGCCAATGGTCCATGAAGTCCGGGAGGCCGACATCGCGGCGGACGAGCTGGCCGTCCTCCAGCAGTGCCACTGAGTTGCCCTGGAGGCCGTGGGCGGCGGGCAAGCAGCCGGTCGCGAAGCAGGACGTGGCGACGCGGGTGGCAGACGGGAACACGGAGCGGTGGGCCGCGAAGCTGGTGGCGGATGCGGCGAAGGCATGGAGGTTGGGCGTCGCGGCCGGCGACAGCATGTCCCGACGGAGGCCGTCCAGGACGACAACGATGGCTCGGCGGGTCATGGGGGGCTCCGTTCCTCGATTCCTAAGCCTTGCTGATATTCCAGAAGGCCAGCACGTTGGACTTCAGCACGCCGGAGACATTGCTTCGCCAAAGGAACGGCTGCACGAACTGGCCAAGCGGGAGATAAGGCACCACCTCCCATAGCCGACGGTGCATGTCCTGTAGCAACTCCATGCGTTTCGCCGCATCCGGTTCGCGGATGTAGCGGAGGCGCATATCCTCCTCCACCTGGTCACAGGGCCAACCATAGAAATTCTTGCCGTCGCAGGTGGTGATGGTGGAGGGGCTGGTCAGCGGACTGCTGAGCTGGGCGCCGTTGGCACTGGTGTGAAACAGATTCCAGCCGCCTTCCGACGGCTTGTCCTTCTTCTGCCGCCGGGTAGCGACGCTGCCCCAGTCGGAGAGTTGCAGATCGACCTTGAAGCCGATCTTCTGAAGGAGATCGGCGGTCACCATGCTGAGACGTTGGTAGGCGGGAATATCGGAGCCGCCGATCAGCACGACCGGCGTTCCGTCGTAACCTGACTCTTTCACCAACTGGCGCGCCAGTTCCAGGTTGGGCTTGCGGTAAGGTTCCGAGCCGACCTCAGTGCCGTTGGGGCTGCCGCAGACCCAGTACGCGTAGCATTCGTGCCAGAGTTTCGGGTCGCCATAGGCGGCCGACATATAGTCCGACTGGCTCATCGCATGCGCCACCGCTTGGCGCGCCTTTAGGTTGTTGAACGGTGGCCAGAGCGAATTGAAGCGCAGCACGGCGTAGGATTCGAGCGGCCAGACCTCGCCAACGACAATGTTCCGATCACTCGCGACCGTTGGCAGCAGGTCGAGTGGCGGCGCATCCAGCATGTCCACTTCGCCGGACTTCAGCGCGGCGAAGGCGACGGATGTGTCGGGGATGATCACCCATTCTACGCGATCCACCTTCACCACCTTGCCGCCCGCGAAGCCGCTCGCGGGTTCCGATCGCGGGGCGTATCCGGCGAACTTTTCATAGACGATACGCGCGCCGGGCCTGTACTCGGCATCGACGAAGCGGAACGGACCGGAGCCG
>DATJJM010000106.1:0-6197 GCA_035492535.1 Acetobacteraceae bacterium
TGGGCTGGCAGTACGCCGGTTCGATCATTTCGGCAATTGGTACGAGGACGTGCGCGGCCAGACGTGGGCCAGTTATCTGGCGGCTCGGCCCGGCCAGTTGCGTGAGACGATCCGCCGCAAGCTGCGGGGCGAACACGCCTTCGAACTGATTGAAGGCGGCGCGCGTCTGGAACCGGGCATTGCAGCGTTCGAATCAGTGTACGAAAGAAGTTGGAAGGAACCGGAGCCATTTCCTTTATTCAATGCTACCCTGATGCGCGCTGTCGCACCACTTGGGCTGCTGCGCCTTGGGATTCTTCGCATTGGAGAGACGGCGGTGGCGACGCAGATCTGGGTGGTGGAGCGCGACCGCGCGACACTCCTCAAGCTGGCGCATGATGAGGCGTTCACATCGGCCTCGCCGGGAACCGTGCTCACTGCGCTGATGTTGCGGCGGCTCATCGATGAAGAGCACGTGCCGGAGATCGATTTCGGCCGAGGCGATGACCACTACAAGTCTGCATGGGCACGCAAGCGGCGGCAACGCATTGGACTGGTGCTGGTCAATCCGAGGCATCCGCGTGGCATGGCGGTTCTAGGCCGTCACGCACTGGGGCGTGCCAGGGCGACACTGAGGCGCTGATGCGCATCCTGTACAGCCATCGCATCCAGTCGCGCGATGGGCAGAGCGTACACGTGGAAGAATTGATCGCCGCGTTCCGTGCGCTGGGTCACCACGTGATGGTGGTGGGACCCGGCTTCTACCAGAAGGTGGCGTTTGGAGGAGAGAGCGGCCTCGTCTCGACCATTCGCTCACGGCTGCCTCGCTGGATCGGGGAGTTGGGCGAACTGGCTTACAACGTGCCGGCGTTGTGGCGGCTGCGCCGCGCGCATCGCCTGTTCCGGCCGGACCTTATTTACGAGCGCTACAATCTCTATTTCCTGGCTGGCACCCTGGTATCGCGACGGACCGGCACGCCGCTGTTCCTGGAGGTGAACGCCCCATTGGCCGATGAGCGAGGCCGGCATGGCGGATTGGGGTTGCCGTGGCCGGCAAGGTGGCTCGAGCAGTATGTCTGGCGTTCGGCCGATCGGGTGCTGGCTGTCACAGGCGTGCTGAAGGAGTTGATCGCGGCCACTGGTGTCCCGGCGCATCGGATCGAGGTGATCCCGAATGGCATTGATCCGTCGCGGTTCACGGCACTCCCACCGCGACCGGAGACGTCCGATCCTGTCGTGCTGGGGTTTGTCGGGTTTGTGCGTGACTGGCATGGGTTGGATGCTGTGCTTGCATGGATGGCATCGGACCCGGCAACGCGACTGGAGCTGGTGATTGTTGGCGATGGACCGGCCATACCGGCACTGCGTACCCAGGCGGAGCAGCTTGGGATCGCGGAACGGGTCCGCTTTGCCGGACTGGTTGCACATGAAACGATCCCGGCGGCGGTTGCGGCGTTCGACATCGCGCTGCAGGCGCGCGCTGTCGCCTACGCCTCGCCGCTGAAGTTGTTCGAGTATATGGCGGCAGAGAAGGCGATCGTTGCACCGGACCAGGCGAACATCCGGGAGGTGCTGGTGCATGGCGAGACGGCGCTGCTGTTCGATCCGGCGGTACCGGACGGGATGTGGAATGCCGTCCGTCAGCTCGCGGCCGATCCCGCCGCGCGGAGGCGCCTTGGTGCCGCGGCGCGGAGCGAAATTGAGCGGAATGACTACTCCTGGAGAGGCAATGCGGCGCGGGTGGTGAGGCTGCACCCATAGGCTGCGCCAGGCTGCCGCTCGCCCCTCAGCCACCGGACCACCCGCCGATCCACGCCTTGTTCGCCCAGTTCCGCCCAGTGCAACATCGCCTCGGACGTGGCAAGGCTGCGCTTGTAGCGGTCCGCTCCCGCCAGAAAGTCATAGCGGGCGAGGCCGCGCGCGGCAGCATCCTCGATCGCTGCCCGGTGGCAGGTCAGCCCCGGCTTCTGGTGCCGCCTAGCCCCTGGATAGTCGAAGCCGCTCTGGTACGCGGAAACCACTCCGCGCCATTCGAAATTGTAAAGCAAACCGACAGCTCCGCTGCTCGAAGCGAGTCGCAGCAGGGCGATCTCACCCCGTGGCAAGCCGCGCCGGATGAGTTCCTGATGAAACCGGGCGAAAAACGATTCGGCGAATGCGCCTGGCCGGCCGCGACGTCGCCAGGTTGCCTGATGCAGCGTCGCCAGTTCGTCGAGGTAAGCGAGCGCTTCGTCCTGCGAACCGGCCCGGCGTTGCACAAGCTCGCCGTAGGCGCGGCCGGAGCGGCGAAGCTGATAACGCGCGTTGGCACTCAATGCAGGCAGGTAGTCGCGTCGGTCGCGACGAAGGGCCTCCAGATCGACGAACGGGGCTTTGACGCCGCGATGCACGATCAGCGGCAGCCCTGTGCGCTGCACCGCGTCAAGCGCTGCGGGGCCGACGCCATTGAGGATGATGCGTCGCGACGTCCGGCGAAGGCGTCCGCTCAGGGACGCGCAACAGGCCGCGCGCAGGCACTCTGCCAGCACCGATGCTGGCGTATCCCGAACGGCTAACAGCCCGTTCCATTCGATGAACACGCTATCCTGACTGGCGAGCCCGCTCTCACCGAGCAGCAGCCTTTCGCGACCCAGCCAGTCGCGACGACGATTGAACAAGCCCAAGACGATACGGTGGCCGTCACGAAAGGCCTCCAGCAGGATGGGGTCGCTGAACCGTTTCTCGGCAAGACAACCGGTCCAGGTCCAGCTTTGAAAGAACGAGCAGTCCGATTGCGCTTCGAGTGCACGCCAGTTCTCGCCCAGGGAAACCCAGTCCGTCACACGGGTCAGCGTGATTTCGGTCATGGGCGGACCGGTGCAGCAGAGTCGAATAATGCGGCATAGGTGGCAATCATTGCGCCCAGGCCGAAGTCCGCCCTGGCCTTGGCCCGATTGGCCGTTCCCAATCGCGCGCGCAGCGCGGGGTCGCGCGCAAGGGTCGTGATCGCGCCCGCCAGCAGCGCCGGAGCAAGGGGCGTGACGAAGGCGCGGTTCTCATCCGCCACCATCGCCGGCACGTCGCCCACATCGGTCGCGGCGATCGGCAGGCCGGATGCCATCGCTTCCAGCACCGAGAGGGGCATCTGCTCCGTGTCGGATGACAGGGCAAAGATGTCGAACGAGCGATAGGCCGTCACCGGGTCGTTGACCTGGCCCATGAACTCAACGTGCGCTTCAAGCCCGAGCCGTTGGGCGAGTTCCTGGAGCGCGCGCCGTTCCGGACCATCACCGACGATATGCAGCCGCGTCGGCACGGACGCACAGACCAGGCGGAAGGCGTGCAGAAGGCGGGCAATGTTCTTCTCTGCCCGCAGCCCCGCCACAGTGCCGACAACAACAACATCGCGAGCCATGTGCTCGACCCGGGTGAACCAGTCTATATCAATCCCATTCGGCACATAACGCACGCGTCCTGGATCCAGTCGCCAGATTTCAGTGGCGATGCGCCACAGGTTGCGGGACGGCAGCACGACGGTGCTGCGGCTCAACACCCATCGCCGCGTCAGCACGCGGCGGCGAATCTGGGCAGAGCGTTCCTCCGGTCCGAATCCATCCTCGATATGGATGTGGCGGGCGAGAGGCGGGATGTTTGCCACCGCCCACTCGATCGCACCCCAGTTGTGCGTGATCAGGACGTCAGGTGCGAGGTCGCGCAGCCGCCGGCGAAAACGACGCACATTGCCCAGGGTTGCCTGCTTCGGAGCGCTGATGGTCTCGTAACGCACACATACGTCAGCCGCCACGCGCTGGGCACAGGCATAGTCGCCGTCCAACGCCAGAACCGTATGCCGGTAACGATCACCCAATGCGTTCGCCAGGGTGACGAAGCGCATTTGTGCTCCGCCCACAGCAAAGCTGGGAAACACATGGAGCAGATGCCGTGGATCTAGCTGCATGACCTGGACAGCTTTGCCGTTGCGTGCATTCCGTTGTAGAGGCACGAGCCGCCGAACCTGACATCGGTAACTGCATGCGACATACCTGCCTCCGGTCCCTCATGGGTTTGCTCGCCGTCTGTACTGGCTGGCAGGCGTGGGCAGGTGTCATCGATGTCGGGCCGGGGCAATCGCTGGAACTCCCAAGCCAGGCCGCGGCCATCGCGAAGCCGGGTGACACGATCCGTATCGTCCCCGGTGTATACACGGACTGTGCGGTCTGGCGCGCCGGCAACCTGACCATCGAGGGCACCGGGACAGGTGCCACAATCGCCGGCAGATCCTGCGCCGGCAAAGGGATTTTCATCATTCGCGGCGACGACGTCACCATACGCAACCTGACCTTTGCGCACGCCGCGGTGCCTGATCGTAACGGCGCCGGCGTCCGCGCCGAAGGACACAACCTTACGATCGTGAACAGTCATTTCATTGACAACGAGAATGGCATTTTGGCCGCGAATATTGCTAGCGGAACCATACGCATCCTGGACAGCGAGTTCCGCGGGAACGGCAAATGCGCACCCAAATGTGCGCACGGCATTTATGTCGGCTCGATCGGCGTGCTGGATATCGAACGCTCGCGCTTCCTCGGGCAGCATGAGGGGCATCACGTCAAATCCCGTGCATTGCGGACGGTTCTCATCGGAAATGACATTGCTGACGGTCCGACCGGCAATTCGAGCTATCTGGTTGACGTTCCCAACGGCGGCGACTTGGTGGTGCAAAACAATACAATGGAAAAGGGACCGCACAGCGAAAATGCTGACACCACCATTTCGATCGGCGCTGAAGGCGTCAAGAATGCAACCCATGAACTGATCATCCGTGGCAACAGCTTCAACAACGATACGGGACGGCCCACGATTTTCGTCGACAACCGCACGACTTCGCCTGCGATGCTGTCCGGCAATGAGATGCACGGGGTTGTGGCGCCAATGGTGGGTCCCGGAACCGTCAGCCCTTGACCTGTGCCGGACCCGACAGCCGGGCAATGAGCGTGTCGAGGTCTGGCTGTGATTCCAGAAACTGTGCAATGGCGTGCGCAGCACGCTGACGGGCGAGCAGACTCGCATCGTCCGGATTGTGGGCGGGGGTCACCACGACCAGCACCGGCGAGTAGGCGGAACCAGCAATGCTGTGCCAGGCCTGACGGGCGCGGGCGACCAACCCGAGTTCCGCCGGCTTCCCGTCAATCCAGAGGCTCGTCGCGGCCACTCGATTGGGATTTGTCCGTGCCACCAGGCGCCATGAGCCTTGCGGACTGCCGGGCACGCTGAGCGGATGGGACTGCACATCGTCCGCGCCAATCACGTCGGTCAGGCGGCGCTGCTCGGCAAGCATGCGGCTTGCGATACTGCGTGGCGAGAACACTTCTATCGACAATGTGACAGGCCCCTGACCGCAATCAAAGCTCTGCACGATCATCCGGCCTGGCGCGTCCAGACCGACCGTCAATGGGATGGTGTGCTGGCGGCAGGGTGCAGCCGGCATCAGCGACGGCAAGTCGGACAGCATGTCCGGGAGCGCGCGTTGATCCAGTGCCGCGGCGATGGCCGGACCGATCGCGGCGAGGACAATCAACCCGACGGCGCCGAACACCGCCGAGCGCAGGTGATCGCGGAAGTCACCGCTTCGCAGCCCGGGTAGCGAACGGCCTGGCGCCCCCGCCGCTGTGTCCTCGCGGAACGGCAAACCGAGGGCGATCAGGACCAGGATCACGATCGAGAAGAAAATCCAACCATAGAGCACATGGTCGGTTTCCGCCGCCTCGGCGCTACCGAGGACATGCCCGATGGCGACAATCCCGAGGGCACGAAATCCGTTGGCGATGATTGGGACGATGATGGACACGCCGATGAATACCGCTCGCCGGATCGGTGATCGGTACATCACCAATGCATAGAGACAGCCGAAGGCAACGGCCGCGATCAGGAACCGCAGGCCCGCGCAGGCTTCAGCGACAAGAAAGGTCCCCTCCGGAATCTCGATCGTGTAGCCGGTGACATAGGCGGGGATGTGCAGGAAGCGCAGGCCATGATCGACAAAGATCGTGGTGATGTCTTGCAGTTTCGGCGTCAGGAATGCGCCGAACGGCACGAGGAAATAAAGATAGAGCAGTGGACCCGCGAGCCGCCACCACAAGCGTGGACCGAGCAAGGTGAAGAACAACAGCTCGGCAAATGTCATCGCGACGAGCTGCCGGCCCTCCATGATGCCGAGCCGTTCCGCCACCAGCCATGCG
>DATJJM010000107.1:0-7354 GCA_035492535.1 Acetobacteraceae bacterium
CGATGTGGCGGCGGCGCGTGGCGCCGGCGTGAAGTGCATCTTCGCGGCCTGGGGCTATGGGCCGCCGGCGATGGCAGAGGGCGCGAACGCCGTCGCGCCAGACTTTCCGCAAATGGCGAGGATCGCGCGGCAGCTTCTTCAAGAGGCCGGATGACCGACGCCGCGGCCCGGGAAGGCTGAAGATCGCCTATGATGTTGGTGCCGCCGGATCGTCAGAAATATCGATAAACAGACTGAAGCCCTCGGTGGTGACACGGGCGGAGTGCCCAGTGCCCCACGTATCCTCAGCGAGGATGACGTCACCGCTGCTGAACGCGCGAACTGCGCCATCGCCCGCGGTGATCTCGACAAAACCCTTCAGCACGATCGTCAACATGCGGCGTGGGACGGGGTGTGGTGCATCGCCACGCCACTCAGGGGTGGCACCCACCAAGGTGCATTTTTCAACGTTCATGAACGGGGCGAAATGCAGGGGCTCCGCTGTGCCGCGAAACCTGGGACCAGTTCAACCTCTACGTCCTGGAAATGGGACACTCCCTGTTCGTCGGCAAACAGGCGCGTGTACGATGTTCGCATCTTGCAACCTCCGTTGCGAGGATCACCGCGTTCCCAATGGCGGACGATCCACCATCAGTTGTGCGGCACGTCCTCCGGCTTCGCGTGATTGACGGAGGTCAGATACATCGTGGCTTCACCAAACCACCTGGTCTGAAATGAGATGCGCACCGGCAGCGGCATGGGGTCGGGCGGCACCTCTGCGAGCCAGGCCGACCCACGCAGTGGTCGCCGATGATCCGGATCGTCCTGACCGATCGGGAAGCCGGCGAGTTCGCGCCCCTCGAAGTCGCAGCGCACCGCCGGTCCGCTGAAGCTCGAATCATGGCTGGGTGTCAGTGTTTCCGTGCCCGCATTGCTTGCCTCGATCTCGAGGACACGGCGGCCATCGTAGGTGTGCACCGTCGTCTGGCAGGTTCGCTGAAGCTCGACCTTGCGCATGAGCTGCGCGAGGGCGCTCAGCGTGTCCATGGTGTGCAGTTGCATGTCACGTGGCACCGGCTCTCGCTCGGAGTCCTGCGGCGGCTCAAGCACCTTCACGTCCGGTATACCGCTGTCGTAGTCGATCAGCGTCCGGCGCTGCTTGCCGCGCCAGGTGCCCTCACCGAAGAATTCCAGCGGGTTGGCCTGGCCGTTGTCCCAGGTGCCTCGGACCGTATTGACCTGCTGGCCGCGATAGAAGAACCCAACCAGGCCGGTCGTCTGGTAGTTGAGATTGATTCGGTAATTCCATGGGCCGATGCCGAAGAAGACATGCATTCGCATGACTTCAAGGCTGGCGGCATACGTGTCGTAGGTCAGGTTTACCTGGGTGACCGGTACCTGCGCGGCCACGGGCAGCGGAATGAACAGGGCAAAGAGGGCACCGGCGGAGCGTCTCATTACGGCGTATGTTGCGCCGCAAACAAGGAACCGCAAGAGCGGTGCAGTTGCTTGACACCCACGAGTGCCACTGCCTATCTGCTCCGCGCGATGGGCGCGTAGCTCAGCGGGAGAGCATTCGCTTCACACGCGAAGGGTCACAGGTTCAATCCCTGTCGCGCCCACCATCGCATGAGGCCGGGCTTGGCCCGGCCATCCACGCGTCGTTCAGACGGCTTCCTTCAGTTCCTTGGCGACGCGGAACGCGACCTTCTTGCTCGCCTTGATCTTGATCGCCTCTCCGGTCGCGGGATTCCGCCCCATGCGTGCCGCCCGCTTACGGACCTGAAGCACGCCAAGTCCGGTCAGCCGGATCTTGTCACCCTTCTTCAGGTGCTTTGTCACCAGGCCGACCAGTTCGCCAAGCATGGCGTCAGCCTGCTTCTTCGACACCTCGTGGCTTTCGGACAGAGCGGCGGCGATATGCTTGAGCGTGACAGTTGCGCCCGCCTTTGGCGCTGCTGCTGCCTTCGGGGTCTTAGCCGCGGACTTGGCTGCCGCGGGGGCCTTCTTTGCTGCCATGGCGAACGACTCGCTGTTAAGGTTGAGTTGCAGCGGGACGGAATCACGCTTTTTCCTAAAGAACAAGCATTTCTTGCGACTCGGTGACAGCAGCCGGGGGAGTTTCGCCTGGCCGGGTCTGTGGCATGCTCCGGCGTCAGCAACCAAGGGAGAGGCGGAGCCATGTATGACGTCCATTATTGGCCGACACCCAATGGCAAGAAGGTGACAATATTGCTGGAGGAACTTGGCGTTCCTTACAAGATTGTGCCCTGTAATATCGGACGAGGGGACCAGTTCACCGCAGAATTCCTCAAGATGAACCCGAACCACCGCATGCCTGTATTGGTGGATCACAATCCTGCCGGCGGCGGCGAGCCGGTGGTCGTGTTCGAATCCGGCGCTATCATGTTGTACATTGCGGAAAAGGAAGGAAAATTCTATCCGCAGGCGACGCGGCAGAAATATCAGGTGATGGAGTGGCTGATCTGGCAAATGGCCAATCAGGGTCCCAAGAGCGGCGAGTGCGGGCATTTCCGCCGGCTGGGCGACACCAAAGGGGACCAGACCTATGCGGTGACCCGGTTCACCGATGAAGTGAACCGGCTGTACGGCGTGCTCAACAATCGGCTGTATGAGAGCAAGTACCTGGCCGGCAATGAATACAGCATCGCCGACATGATCAGCTATCCGTGGACGGTGAACTGGAAGGCGCAGGGCCAGGACATCGAGGAGTTCAAGCACTTCAAGCGCTGGTTCGACGAGCTTGGCGCACGGCCCGGCGTGCAGCGTGGCATGGCGGCGGGGGCGGACCTGTCGGAGGATCCTGCCAAGCTGCCGCAGGAGGAGCGCGATCGCCGGGCAAAGCTGCTGTACAACCAGCGCGCCCGGCCGGTACCGGCCTGAACGCCCACCTCACCAGGCCTCTCTGCCCCGAGGGCGGAGAGGCGACCCCCTATGCAAGGAAAGTCAGACATGGCGGACGTGGAATGCTTCTTCGACTGCTCCAGCCCCTGGACGTACTTCGCGTTCCACAATCTTCTGCTGATGCAGAAGGAGCTCGGGATCGACATCGCGTGGCGCCCGATCCTGGTGGGTGGCGTGTTCAATGCCGTCAATCCAAGCGTGCACAATTCCCGCGAGAAGCCGGTGGCGGCGAAGGTCGCCTACGGCAAGAAGGACCAGGAGGACTGGGCACGGCACCTTGGGATCCGCATGCATTACCGACCGACCGTGTTCCCGGTGAACAGTGTGCGGGCGATGCGCGGCTGCATCCTGCTGGAGCCACAGGGCAAGCTGGTGCCGTTCGCGCTGGCGACTTTCGAGGCGTATTGGGGCGATGACAAGGATATCTCGCAGCCTGCGGTGCTGCGTGAGATCTGCGCCAAGGCTGGCGTTGATGCGGACGCGTTCATGGCCGGGATCGAGCAGCAGCCAATCAAGGACAAGCTGCGCGCGATCACGCAGGAACTGATCGATCGTGGTGGATTTGGTTCACCCACGATGTTCGTGGGCAGCGACGACATGTACTTCGGCAACGACCGGATGCCGTTGATACGCGAGGCTATACTCCGGCGTCGCGATCACAAGTCGCAATGAATCATCGTTGCGCCGCGTGAGCGGACGGCGCCCGTGGAACCCAAACAACAGGATTCCAAAGGCTCCGCCTTTGGCGAGGGGTTTCAGGGGAGCGGCGCTCCCCTGACCGGAATAGATCAGGCCGCCTTGGCGCGGATTTCCAGCACACTGAGGAAGAACGCACCGTAGGCGATCTGAAACGCCAGCAGGATTGCCGTCCCGGAGGGGATCACGAGGCGCATCGCACGCTCCGGCGACAGCGGACCAAACGCAGCACTTTGCCACGCACCCAGCGCGTAAACCCCAAGGCCCAGCCCCACCAGCAGCAGCAGTCCCCCGATGATCAAGCCCATCTCCAACGTCACCAGCCGCATCACGGTGTTGAACCAGGGGTCCGATGGGACAAAGCCCTCACGCGAGCCGTAGACCTTGGCGAACACCCAGAACAGCATCGAATGGAAGCCGACAACGACCGCAAGCGCCGCATAAAACAGCGTGTGTATGTCGAGCGTGACACTGCCGATCCTGCGGGGCGCGGGCAGCAGCCAGGCCATTGCCGCTAGGCCGAGCAGGAACAGGATCGCACCAGGAAAAAGAAACAGCCAGCGCGGGCTGAACAGCAACAGGAAGCGCAGATGCCGCCACCCGTCGCGCCAGCTTCTCAGGTGCGGCGGACGCGAGCGGCCATCAGGAGACAGCGTCGTCGGCACCTCGGTGATGCGAAGTTCCCGGATGGTCGCCTTCACGACCATTTCGCTCGCGAATTCCATGCCGTGTGCCTGGAGCCCCAGATCCAGGATCACGTCACGCGCGAAGCCGCGCAGGCCGCAGTGGAAATCCCCGCAGGGGCTGTGAAAGAACACGCGGCCAATCGCAGTGAGCACTGGATTGCCAAGATAGCGGTGCAGCAGAGGCATGGCGCCTGGCCGGATGCCGCCAAGGAACCGGTTGCCCATGACAAGCTGGTAGCCGTCACGCAGCTTTTCGACGAACTGGTCCAAAGAGGAAAAATCGTAGCTGGCGTCCGAATCGCCCATGATCACGTAACGGCCACGGGCGGCTGCGATGCCTGCCAGCAGCGCACTGCCATAGCCCCGTTCGGCGACGGCAATGACGCGGGCACCGTGCTTTGCAGCGATGTCCTGCGAACCATCGGTACTGCCGTTGTCAGCGATCAGCACCTCGCCGTCGATGCCGCTGCGGGCGAGGTAGCGGCGGGCGTCGATGATGCAGACTGCCAGTGTCTCGGCCTCGTTGAGGCACGGCATCAGGATCGTGAGTTCACACCGCTCCGCGGGTTGCTCGCGGGCCTGCCAGGGCGGGTCCATTGCCAGCGACATACAAGCGGAGATTGCACCAAATTCGCGGCGCAGTGAACAATGTCGTTACTCGATGTCGTCCAGGTTGAACTGCTCAGCCTCCTCATCATAGCTGAACAACTCCGCGTAGCGCCCCCAGGCGATGATCGTGCGCAAGGTGTCCTCGGCATAGTCGGGGGACATGTGGTCCTCCAACTCGTCGCGGAAGCGCACGGCGGAGGCGCGGTGGTTCCAGCGTTCGTCAATGACCTGGCGGATCATCTTGGCGAGCGGGACATAGGCCACAAGCGCGTCGGCGAAGAGCTTCTTGCGTTCGTCGGTATCGCCCTGGGCAAAGCGGCGGCCCCCCTCGGTGAGGTGTATGTCGCCTTCCTCCAGCACGGCGAAGTGCATCAATTGCAAGGTTTCGCCCAGCGGTAGCAGTTCGTCGGCTTCGTATTGCAGTACCGCGGCGAGCGCAGGCAGGTCGGCACGGCCATTATAGGGCGGGCCGGCGAGCGCCTCCATCAGGCCGGCCATCTGATTGGTGCCGACGCGGTTCAGCGGCATGGAGATGTTCGCCGTCGCCGCAGTGGCGGCAACCGTGCGGCTGGGGACCGGCCGGCGTGTCATCAGGGCATAGATGTCGTCCACCATCTGGCGGAAGGCGGGGTCCAGGCGGTTGCGCGGGTGGGGAAACGGCACGCGCAGTTCGCTCGCGACACGGCCCGGATTGGAGGAGAACACCAGGATGCGGTCGCACATCAGCACCGCCTCCTCGATGTTGTGGGTGACCATCAGGACCGACTTCACAGGCAGGCGGCCGTCGGACCACAGATCGATCAGGTCGGTGCGCAGCGTCTCCGCCGTCAGCACATCGAGCGCGCTGAACGGTTCATCCATCAGCAGCAGATCGGGATGCACCACAAGGGCTCGGGCAAGACCAACACGCTGACGCATGCCGCCCGAAAGTTCCTTGGGGTACGCGCTTTCAAAGCCGCCAAGCCCGATCAGATCGATCGCCTGCTCGGCACGGCTTTCCCGTTCGGCACGGGCGACGCCTCGGGCTTCGAGGCCAAGCTCGACATTCTCCTGTACCGTGAGCCAGGGAAACAGCGCGAAGCTCTGGAACACCATTGCGACGCCCTCGGTCGGCCCGTGGACGGGATGTTCGCGCCACAGGATCTCGCCGGCTGTCGGGGTGAGAAGGCCGGCGACGATACGCAGCAGCGTGGACTTGCCGGAACCGGAGCGACCCAGCAGGCCAACCATCTCGCCCTCGCGCAGGCTCAGATTGACGTCATCCAGCACAACGAGATCGACACTTGAATCCTTGTGGTAGGCCTGCTTGCAGCCCTTGACCTCGAGCAGCATCGTCTGGGTCACGCTGGTGGTGTCCATCGGCGCCTCCTTCAGCCCAGCTTCAGGTGTCGTTCGGAATAGCCGTAGAGCGGTCGCCACAGCAGGCGGTTGAACAGCAGCACGAAGCCCGACATCACCACCACGCCCAGCACGACGCGGGCCATGTCGCCCTTGCTTGTCGCATCCGCAATATAGGCGCCAAGGCCGTGCGCCGTCAGGGTCGTGTTACCCCAGGATGCGACCTCGGCAACGATGGCGGCGTTCCACGAGCCACCCGATGCGGTGATCGCTCCCGTGACGAAGTAGGGCAGGATGCCCGGGATCATCACCTTGCGCCACCACAGCCACCCGCCGACGCGGAAGTTGGCGGCGGCCTCGCGCAGGTCGCCCGGAAACGCAGCGGCGCCTGCCACCACGTTGAACAGGATGTACCACTGCGTGCCGAGGATCATCAGCGGCGTCAGCCAGATGTCCGGGCTGAGGTGGAAATAGACGATGAACAGCACGACGGGTGGGAACAAAAGGTTGGCGGGGAAGGCGGCAAGGAACTGCGCCAGCGGCTGCGCACGGCGGGCCCAGACCGGACGCAGCCCGAGCCAGACACCGATGGGGACCCAGACCAGGGTCGCCATTGCAATCAGCACGACGACGCGGACCAGCGTGATAAGGCCAAGCAGGACCGCCTGGAGGACATCGCTCCATTGCAGTTCGGCAGAGACAAAGGCGACGATCTTGTCGAGCGCCCAGATGGCCACCGCGAGCAGGAACAGTAGCCACAAGGCATCGATGATCCGGGACGGGCGCGCGTCGCCCTGCGGGCCGCGCGGCTGCACGAAACTGAAGCGCAGGGCGCCGAGCCAGGAGGCCGCGTCGCCGATGGCATCGCCGACCATGCTGAGCAGGCGGGTGCGGCGCATCAGGCGCAGCAGCCATGGATCGGACGCCGTGGCACCGGCGGTCGTCTCGAAGCGGAACTTCTGGGACCAGGCCACCAGCGGGCGGAACAGCAACTGGTCATAGAGGATGATCACCAGCAGCATGGTGACGATAGCGTAGAACACCGCGCGGATGTCGCTCTTCTCCAGCGCCAGCGCCACGTAGGATCCGATGCCGGGAAGCTTCCAGGAATTGTCTCCGAC
>DATJJM010000108.1:0-37372 GCA_035492535.1 Acetobacteraceae bacterium
TGCATCCGTTCATGGATGCCATCGCAACTGGGCTTTGCGAACGCAACATTGCCAGTCTGCGATACCAGTTCCCATACATGGAAAAAGGAAGCCGTCGGCCGGATCCACCGTCGGTCGCTCAGGCAACGGTTCGAGCCGCAGTTGCCGCGGCGCGGGCGCGATTGCCGTCTATACCACTGTTCGCCGGCGGCAAATCGTTCGGCGGCCGGATGACGTCTCAGGCCCAGGAAACCGCGTCCCTACCTGGTGTCATTGGTCTGATCTTCCTCGGCTTCCCGTTGCATCCCGCGGGCAAGCCATCTGTCGCGCGTGCCGATCACCTGTACCGTGTCGAGGTCCCCATGCTGTTCGTGCAGGGAACGCGCGACGCGCTTGCGGAAGCTTCTCTTATTCAGCAGGTCGCCTCGGACATGGGGCGGCGTGCATCCTTGATATGGATCGCCGCCGCAGACCACTCGTTCCACGTGCCGATGCGAAGCGGGCGCACGGATGCGCAAGCGAGGACCGAGTTGCTGGATGTGCTTGTGGGGTGGATGGATCGGATTGTCGCTCCACAGGACACTTGATCGTCAATATGAGTAGTCTGTCGTGCATGTGATCAAATGTGGCTCAGAGCCAAAGCGAGTGCTTCCCGATGGCTTGGATAAGCGGGCCATCGTCCGGATCCCGGTTGGGGAAATGGCACTCCGGCCGTAAGCTCGTGTCTGTGACAATCATTTTTCATCGGCGAGCGAGCAGGGTCCGGACGGCATGGATCGCGACGGCGATTGTGTCGGTCTTGCTGCTGGCAGGTTTCCACAGCCATCCCAGTCACGCCGAGGCGCCATCCGTAAACAGGACGGTCCCGGCGGACACGAGTACCTGGCTGGTGGAACAGAGTGAGTTCTGTACCGTGGCCGCCCAACAGGCTGAGCAACGATACCACCTGCCGCATGGGCTCTTGATCGCTATTGCCAAGGCCGAAAGTGGCCGCCCGATCAGTTCTCTCACTGATGTGCGGCCGTGGCCGTGGACCATCGATGCCGACGGAACGGGGCTGTTCCTGGACAGTAAGCCGGCGGCAGTAGCTTGGGTAAGAACGCAGATCGGTCGGCACCGCTTCGTCGACGTCGGCTGCATGCAGGTGGACCTCGAGTATCATCCGAATGCGTTTGCTTCGCTGGAGCAGGCCTTCGATCCGGTGATGAACACTGACTACGCCGCACGGCTTCTGCTCCGGCTAAATCTCGGCGAGGCAGGCGGCAGTTGGGATGTCGCCGTTGGTCTGTATCACTCACACACGTCACTGCTTGCTGCGATGTATCGCGACCGGGTGGCGATGATTGGGACGGATATCCAACGCGGTACCCTGACAGATGCGCCGCTTTACATGCGTGCCATCCACCAGGGCACGCTGCAATTGCCTTTGAGCGGGGGAAGGATATCCGTTATCAATGTGCACCGACAGCCTGCACGTCGTGCCCGCCACTCTTATACCGTGTGCCAGATCGTGCGGATTCTAGGCCCATACCTTAGTGGCAGCCCACGAGCGTCCGCCTGTCCTGCGCCAGTTCCTAAGCCCGCAAGCCTCGCGCGAACTGATCCTGAAGCGAAGTAGGTGAGTCGGGTGCGGATCGCACACGTTGCGCCGCGAAAATCCGGGTCAGTCCATTGGAAGTCTCATCCGACGGTGGCACGTCCCAGCGGTTTCCGCGAGGACGGCATTCTGGATCAGTTGTCAGCTTGCTGGTTGCGACGAAGGAATTCCGTTCCTTGCAAGAAATGTCCCATTTGCTGAGTCCTCGCGGCGACGCGGCGTTGCGCGAACGGATGAAGCCTATCGCCGCCATGCTCGCAGGCAACGCCAGCACTACATAGGAAAAGTAGCCGCCGAAGTGTCCGGCGTTGCCGTGCGCGCCGGCGAACAGGCCGAGCCCGGCGGGATGATGAAGCCGCCAGTGCGCCGCCCCCCCGATCAGGGCGGATACACTATCCACCGAGGTCGGTTACAATGGTCAGCAGGGCCGCACGATCGGCACGATGGCCAATGAGACGGCGAACATGAATTCACCGCCAGATTCCTCCGCCAGCGGTCCCCCGCCCACCCGCAAGATCGCTGCGAGCAGCGAAAAGCCGGCACCACAGGGAAGCCCGGCCGACACCAGGCTCATATGATGCAAGTTGCACTAATAGGTCGGAAACCGGGCGGTCAATGCCAGGAAGCCACCGAACGAAATCAAATAGAGGAGGTGACGACCCAGGTACGGGGTGTCTTCCGCGGACGTCAGCACTACGCCACCCGCCGAATCACGTGGGAACAATTCCTGCCCTGCCTTTCGGCCACGCGGCGCGCCTCGCTGGCCGTGGCACCGCGGCACCGAAGCTGGAAGTAGTAAGCGGCGCGCCAACCAGCCGTAGCTGCCGGCGCTCACCAGCAGGAAGGCGAGCCAGGCGAGGTAGGAGCTTGCCAACTTCAGTACGCCGGTGGCGAACGGCAGGAGAAGCGTGAACTGTTCTGGCGCGAGGTCGTCTGCGCCGCCCAGTAGGACACGTGGGGCACGCTCGCCGGAAATGGGGCCAAGCCTCCAGCGGCATGATGATCAGATACAGGGCGACCGTGACGCGTGGTACCGTGGCCAGGATCAACACCTGACCCCACATGCCAGCCACGGAAGTCCTGACAAGGGTCCACATCGGCAGCCGGCCGCCAACATTGACGACCCGCGCACAGAGCGGGATGCGTAGCTAGGACCTGGTGAGTTGTGGCGCGGCGACCAGAATGTTACCAGCGGTGGTGACGAGACCATTGACTGCTAGAGGCCTCCGTTAGCACCCCTGCGGATGCAGGCTGTGCCACCGGCAATTCTGGGCACTTTGGCCGAGCAGACCTGATGCGCTGCGCCCCTGTGGGCAGCATCCTTTTAGAAGAAGGAGAGCCCCTGTCGTTTCGCGCAATTCCGGCTGGCGCGGTACGTGGACCAGACCGCGGCCAGAGGAGAGACCACATCCCTTGCAGAGACCGTCAGGCGACCGATCTACTGTTGCCGGTGGCAGTACTGAACGGCCAGCCCTCTCTGGACCGCGCCCAGGTCAGAGATGTTTCTCAACTGATCCTTATTCACGCTGACGCTTTCCTTTGTGCGGTGACGAACGGCCACGTATTCTGTTTGGCCGCTTCCGGTGTGCCAGGCCGTACAGGTCCGTCGCCAGGTGCAGCTGGCGCGTAGTCTCCGCGTCCACTCGGCCGAGGCGCCAGGCACCTGCTACCTTTTTCAGATCCTCGATAGCGTGCAACCGAACACGCTGCGCCTGCCTCTTGAGCCCCGTCGTATCGCCTGGTGAATGGGAATGATCCGCAAAACACTTTCGCGTACGCTGGCTTGGCTGGCTTGGCTGGCTTGGCTGGCTTGGCTGGCTCGTCCTGGTGTGCGGATCAGCGGCGACACCACCATGATCACGGATCCTGCTGCCCTCCGATCGGTTGGCATCTGGATCGACTGATAGATGGACCAGAGCCCATCGTGCCGCTTGCACTTGATCTTCACTTAGCCAGGAAGCCGATCAGCGCGTCTTCTGCGGTATGTGCCGGGGAGGCATACCGCCCGTCGCGAACCACCCCGAGTTTGCACGGTGATGGTCGTTAGGACTGTCACACATGCCATCGCATGGGGGGAGCGAGGAAGTGAGCGGCTTCGGCTGGCATCGGACAGCGAACAACCACCCTCACGTCCGTCGGGGCACGGACGTGCCCAGGTAAAATGCGCGAGGGCCGCACAAAAAACATTAACAAATCGTCGATGAATCGTTAAACATTCATGCCACATCGCGCCAGCAGGCTCGAATTCTAGCAGGAGCATGAAGAACGTGTCTGATCAGGCCAACAGTGGGTCAACGCTGACTGCTCCTGTCAACGTGGGCTCACGGTGCCGTGTCCTCCTGGCAGACGACCATGAACTCGTGCTCGATATGCTCCGCAACCTGTTGGAGCCGGAGTTTGACGTCGTTGGCGCGGCAACAGACGGCAGTGCGCTTTTGCGGCTGGCTCAAGAACTGAGGCCTGACATCATTATCGCTGACATGATTATGCCGGATGTCGGCGGGCTGGATGCAGGCAAGACACTGCGAGCCAACGGGAACACGGCCAAACTTGTATACCTGACGCAGGAGACGGATCCTGCCGTCGCGGTGCAGGCATTTCACGCGGGCGCGGCGGCCTATGTTTCGAAGGCCAGTCCAGCCGCCGAGGTACTACGCGTTATCCGGTGCGTCGCTGCCGGTGAGCGATACCTTTCCCCGACGATCGCCGGAGGCAACATTGAGACCCTGCTTGCAGGTCAGTCGGCTGACCCATTGCGGCAGTTGTCGCGCCGCGAATTGGAGGTTCTTAAATTGCTCGTCAGCGGCATGCCGATGAAGGCTGTGGCGCGTGGCCTCGGCATTACAGCCCGCACTGTCGCTTTTCATAAGTACCGGGCGATGGAGCAACTCGGCCTCCGCAACAATCCCGAGTTGATCAATTTTGCGGTTCGTCACCGTTTGCTCGGTGGCGTATGGGGTGCTCCTTCCCCAAGGACCGAAAGACCGCAGGCAGCCTGATAGTCAGGGTCCCCTGGCAGACGGTCGGGTGCGGTTATCGCCTCGCGTCGATCCTCCTGCCGCTCCAGAATCACTGACCATGGGCCTTAGTCGCTGTCCTCTTCCGCGAGAACGCCTGGCGGGCGCGAGCAGCAACCGGTTGATCGCGGTCAGCCCCCGCCGTTCGACAAGGTGGTGGTCCACGCCGGAATCGAATCAGCATGCCAGCCGCTCTCGTCAGCATTCGGCGTGGCTCCGGTCTAAGCCATCGTCAGGCGGTAAGGCCGGCGCTTCGAGGATCGAACTTAGCCTCTCGGTCGTCGGGTCCTTGGTCGTGTGGGCGACCGCTTCGGCAAGGCGCAGCAGGTCCATCGTGTCGGCCATCAGCGACTTCCTGCCATAGCAATCCTCCGTTTGCGTAACGCTGTGCGTCCCACAAAGGAATGTGCAACGGCGGTCTCACGCTTCACGGTGCGATCCGATAACCGTCAGGCGTTGTAGCGCGTTGGTATTCGAATTAACATTACATACAAATTCTGCTGGATGAGACCAATACATACCATAGTATATTTTAAGCAACATCGGGTCCAACATAGTTAACATATCCTCAATGCAGGTGTTCGTTAACAACTGTACTGAAACCGATCGAGGCAGGTTAATTTCAATTCATGTCCTGTCGCTGGTCGAACGGAGCAGAAGCCGTTTACCTCCGAAGGCTACCGCGATCAGAGGCGCAATGCGCGGTCGAGGTTGATGAAAGGAGGCTCTACCCGTGGCCGTAACGAACCCGAAAGCCCGGTATGCCCTCCAATTGTCTCTTGCGTTGTGCGTCGTCCTGGCCGTCCCGCTGTTGATGATGTTCGCCCCGCTCGACAGGCTTCCATTCATCTCTGCAGACCCGCTTGCAGATCTGGTATCTCGCACAGAGGGGAAGCCCCTCGTTGCGATTCACACCCAGGCGCGCCGCGCTGCAAACAACACACCGCAGCAATCACTGGTTGCCTTCACAGGAGATGGAAGCAGTCTCATCGTCTATGGTGACCGATTGAAGATAACCTTCTTCGAAACTCTCCAGGTTTCGCTTGGCACGAACGGCACTGGCGAAGCGGAAACCACCGCTTTTCCGCGGATGGATCTGTCCGGCGAATACACGGTTGATGAAGCAGGCAGCGTAAACATCCCGGTGCTGGGCCAGTTCGTCGCTGCCGATGAACCCGCACCTGCTCTGCAATCCAAGCTGGCCGCGGCGTTCGGGCATTCGATTGGCAGAGCGGGCGATGCCCATGTCGCAATCGTCGAGCGCCAACCCGTCTATGTGCTGGGAACTGTCCGCAATGCCGGAACCTACAAACACACACCCGGCATGATCCTGCTTCAGGCGCTCGCCGCAGCCGGAGGGGTGCATGCTGACATCACCGATACCTCCCAGGCGATCGAAGGGATCCGTGAGGCAGAGCGCCTGCGTCAGTCCCAGCAGAGATTGGACCGGTTGCTCGTCACGCAAGCCAGGCTCGTCGCGCAACGCGACAATGCCGGCAGCATGCAGTTGCCTCAGAACATCCTGACCAAGCTCGCAGTAGCAGCTGAGCACGACAGAATGAATGCGCTGGTGACGGATGAGACGGTCACTCTGGCCAACGGGCGGCGGAGCTATCAGCAACAGGTGTCACTGGCGGACCGGCAGGTCCGCATCGCGCAGGCAGAGCTTGGGGCGCAGAATGCGCGAGCCGACCAACTCAAGGACCTGCGATCCCAGACGGAGAACAGATTAGACCAGCTGCAGCGAATAGCCGCACGCGGCAGCGTCAGCCAATACGCTCTGGCCGACGCGGGCGTGAAGTTGGCAGAGCTCGCTGCGCGACAAGAAGATCTCAAGATTGCCATCGCACAGGCGGAGCGCGGCGTGGTTGTCGCCGAGGCTGTGCGAGCCAGGCTGGAGGTCGATTATGCCGCCGGTCTGGAACGGGACCTCATCGCCACGCAGCGCGAGATCGATGACTGCACCCATGCGATCGCATCAATGCGCGCAGTGACTGAGTTGTTGGGCGACGGTATCCGTCGGGTCAAGGGCGGCACGGTCTTCAGCATTACCCGCAGGACAGCAGAAAACGTCGCAATCATCTATGGAAACGAAGACACACCACTGCTGCCCGGTGACGTCGTCCGCGTTGGTTCAAGCGACCTGTCGCCCACGCGGACGTCCGGAATCGCGCCGGACCCGTTGCATTTCGAGAACCGATTGGAGCCTGTAGATGACGTCTCTTCATCAATTGCGCACCGAACAATCCCGAGGCCGACTATCGGCAGAGCCCGCTGACATCGTCACGCAAGCCGTTATCATGGCAGGCGGCAAAGGAACCAGGCTCTATCCCTATTCAGCAGTGATGCCGAAACCATTGGTGCCGCTTGGCGATATGCCTATCCTCGAGCTTCTGCTGCGCAGGTTGCAACAAGCCGGCATCACTGATGTCATTCTCGCTGTCAATCACCTGAGCAACCTCATCAAGGCGTTCTTTGGAAACGGCTCCGAGTTGGGTATGAACATCCATTACAGTCACGAGGCCAAGCCGCTCGGCACGGCAGGCGCACTGGGAGGCATTTTCGACGAGCTGGATGAGACGTTCCTTGTCACTAACGGAGATCTGCTCACTACCATGGACCTCAAGGCCATGGCGCGCCAGCACCTGGACGGCCATTGCGATGCGTCGATCGGCGTTTTTGAGCGAGAAAACAAAATCGACTTCGGCTTGATCGAGTTCGATTCCGAGAACCGGCTTTGTGCCTATCGAGAAAAGCCGACTAGTCTGTACTATGTCAGCATGGGGATTTATATCCTTCAGCGCGAAGCGGTTCGCCCCTATATCCCCAAGAACGAATACCTGGATATGCCGTCGCTGCTGCTGAAGATGTGCGCCGCCAATGCCAATATCCGTTGCTACCATGACGACTGCATGTGGCTCGATATCGGACGGCCCGACGATTTTGCCGAGGCTCAGAGCTTGTTCGAGCGCGATCGTGAGCGCTTCCTAAAAGGATAAACGCACATGCGACGGGCCATTGTCACCGGCGCGGAGGGGTTTCTCGGCCGGCACCTGGTGCGGGAGTTGCGGCAGTTTGGCGTAGACGTCACGACGTTGGGCCGGCTGCCAGGAACGGAACCTTCCTATGTCGCGATGGGAGATGCGCCGTGGCCATCGAGCCGTCTCGCCGAGGTCATGGAGAGCGCAGAGCCGGACGTGATCTTCCATCTCGTCGGGGGGCTAGCTGGCTCGGCGGCCGAACTGGAGCAGCTGAACGTTGGTGTGGCGAAGTCGGTGATGCAGTCGGTCAGGGACATTCAGATTCGTCCCTTGCTCGTATTCTGCGGCAGTGCCGCAGAATACGGTTCGGCCACTGTAGATGGCGTGCCGGCAAGCGAGATGACCGTGTGCAAACCTGCGAATGCCTACGGGGCCAGCAAGCTGACACAAACCAATGCCGCGCTGACCTTTGCTGAAAGGACCGGCACACCCGTGCTGATCGCCAGGATCTTCAATCCGATCGGTCCGGGCATGCCGCCGTATCTCGCACTCGGGGACTTCGCCAGGCAAATCGCATTGCTGCATCGCGGGCAAGGCACGCTGCACACAGGGAATCTCCGCATCTTCCGGGACTTTCTCGACGTTGATCATGTCGTCGGCACAATGCGCCGCCTGGCGTGCAATCCTCACGCTCGCGGCATCGTCAACGTCTGCAGCGGCGAGCCGACGGAGCTGCAATTGCTGGTCGACAGATTAATCGGAACTTCAGGCAAGAATGTCACGATCGAGACGAACTCGTCGCGCGTGCGTCCCGGGGAACTGAAGACCGTGGTGGGCAGCACGGAGCTGCTTCGCCAGCTCGTTGCCGCGCCATCCGCAACGGACTATGGCAAGGTGATCGCGCGTATCTGGCGGGATGCGAAGGCGCGCTGGGCTTGAGGGATCATGAGCGCACTTCGCCAGTCCCAATCACGATCAGGCCGACCGCTGCCCGAGAGGACACTGAGCGAACTGTTGCTGGTCGCCGACTGGCATTGGTTCGTTTCGGAAACTCTTGGGCTGCTGGCGATTGTCATGCTGGTGCGCCCGCTCCTGCCAGACGGATTGGCCGGCGACGGAACTCTGCCACATCCCTTCTGGATCGCCGTGTTGCTGATGTCCGCCCAGTATGGGGTCATGGGCGGACTGTTCGCGGCACTTTCGGCATCTACGGCCTACCTGCTCGATGGCCTGCCCGCGCAATCCGCGATGCAGGATTTTTACGGATATGCGGGCGTCGTTGCCGTGCAGCCGTGCGCCTGGTGCGCGACGGCGTTGGTTCTGGGCGGGCTGCGGACCTTGCACATCCATAGTCAGACCACACTGGAGGATCAGCTTGACCAGACAAGCCTGACAGCAGACGCGCTGGCGGATGCGTTGCAAAGTGCGCTCCGCGAGATCGACCGGCTGGAGCAGCGGATCGCAACCGACACCACGACATCTGCCAGTCTGCTCGACAGCCTCGCGAAACTCGATATCAGCGACCGGCGAACGCTGTTGACCAGGATGGCTGAGGTTATCCGCTGGGGTGTCGGGGCGACGGACTTCATGATCTGTCTTGGCGGTTTACGCGGCGAGAAGCCGTATCTGGTCAGCAAGGATGGCGTCACCGTCGAGGACACGAAGTTGATCGAAACCACGATGGCGAGCCCGATCGCGGAGGAGCCTGCCAGCGCCTCACTCGCCGTCCCGATCCGTCAGAACGCCAGTGCCAGATCGCTTGGAACCGTGATCTGTCAGCGCCTGTCACCAAAACAGGTACCTGGCATTGCTGGCCAGCGATTGACCGCGGTGTCCTGTCTGTTGGCATCGTTGCTGCCGGTCTGTCCCGATTTCACCGCCGAAGCTCCTAACGATGACGCACCGAGATCCACAGCCGTTAGCTGAGGCCGAGTCACAGAAGGCCTCTGAATACTCCGTTTCGCCGTTGCTTTACCTCTGTTTTCTGCAATCGATTTTGTTCCTGGCATTCGCCTCCGGCCGCCTCGATACCCCTTGGTATCTGAGTTGCCATCTGGGCCTTTGCGTCATCACGGCGGCATTGGGCGCGCGTTGGGTAAGCGCTTCCATGGCCGAGGGTGCCGCCGGTACCAGGTTCGCGCTGGTTCTCCAGTTGGCAGGCTGGATGGCTTTGGGCGGACCATTCGGGACGTTGGTTGCCACGGCGTTGTACGTGCCAGAAGGCGAACCAGGCAGCATTGGCAACGTGGCAAAAAGACGACGTTTTGAACTGCCGCGTCACGAGGCGCTGCTAAACTCGCTGCTTGATCATCGGCTGCGCCTGCACGGCGTCTGCGCAGCACGTCCCATGATCGACATCATGATCGAAGGCACGCGGCTGGAAAAGCTGGACGCGCTCGGTGTCATATCCAGGCGCTATGCGCCAGCTTTCGCGGTGACACTAAGACGGGCCTTGCAGGACTCGGACAATTCCGTTCGCGTGCTAGCAGCCACGGTCCTGGCACAGCAACATGGTATCTTCGCCAAGCGGATTGGCGCCCTGCAAGCCAGGGCGAAAGAAGATCCTGGAAACCCGGAAGTCCGGCGCGGATTAGGGCAGGCTGGCCTTGCATACGCCGACAGCGGACTGCTGGAAGCAGCGCAAGCCCGCGCTTTGGCCCGCGAGGCCCATACCAATCTCGCACACGCCGTGGAAAGCGAACAGAAGCACGACGAGACGCAGTCGTCTGTAGCAAGGGATGTCCCATGCAGTCCGAAGCTGATGTCTGCCTGATAGTTGAGGGCGGTTATCCTTACATCGTCGGAGGGGTTGCATTTTGGATGGATGCGTTCATGCGCGCCTCTCCCGGGCTGAAGTTCCACGTGATAAGCATCAGCATCTCGTCTCAGCCGAAGGTCAGGAAGTTCTCGATCCCCGACAACCTCGTCGGCACAACGGATGTCATCCTCGACGCTTGTCCCGCGGGGCGAGTGCCAACCAGGCGGGACAGTGAACTTATCAGCACGGGCGTGCGCCGGATCCAATCCACCTTCGCCGGAGATCGCGATAACGGCTTTGCCCTGCTCGTTGACCTGGTCCGGCGCACCGGTTTCGGCCAGGCCGCTCTCATCGATTCGAAGCCCGGGTGGGTCGCCCTCGAACAAGTCTATCGGGACCTCCTGCCGGATGCGCCATTCGTTGACTTCTTCTGGGCGTGGAGATTTCTCGCGCAGAGCCTGTTGACGATCATCAGTACCCCGCTGCCCCATGCCCGTATCTTCCACGCGGTGTCAGCAGGATACGCCGGGCTGTTGGGAGCCTACGCCCGACAAGTAACCAAGCGTCCCTATGTCGTTACCGAGCATGGCATTTACACCAACGAGCGAAGAATAGAGCTCGGCATTGCCGACTGGATATTCGATTCGGGCGCCGGTGGGTTTGCCGTTGGTGAAAGGCCAGTGGCCCTGCGTGATTTCTGGTTCAATGCTTTTGCCAGCCTGTCGCAGATCACCTACGAATTCGCCGACGTGATCACCACGCAATACCGTGCCAACCAGGATTATCAGCGCCTGGACGGGGCGCCAGAGCACAAGTTGCGCATCATTCCGAATGGCATCGACGCGGATGTGTATGCCAAAATCCACCGCAGCACGGAGCCCAGGCCACCGACCGTCCTCATGATCGGGCGTATCGTGCCGATCAAGGATACACGCACGTTCATCATGGCGATGGCACGGTTGAGAGAACTGGTGCCGGACGTTGTAGCGATCATGATTGGTCCCGAAGAGGAAGACCCCGCCTACGCGAAAGGCTGTCACGAGCTCGTGGCACAGCTCGGCCTTGAGGCGACGGTGCAATTCCTCGGGCGAGTGCGGGATGTGAACGCATATCTCGGCCAGGTTGACGTGATCGCCCTGACCAGCATCAGCGAGGCGCAGCCACTTGCATTGCTGGAGGCGGCAGCGACCGGATTGCCGGCTGTAACCACTGATGTCGGCTCGTGCCGCGAACTGATCGAGGGATTCGAAGGCGATCCGGTGATCGGCGTCGGTGGCATCGTCGTCGAGGCGTGCAACCCCAACGCCGTCGCCGAGGCGCTCGCCGCCATCCTCGGCAATGACCAGATGAGGGCCGACATGGGTCGCATCATGCAGCAGAGAACACTCAATCTGTATCACAAGGATCGAGTCAGACGCATGTATGAAAGCCTGTATGCGAGCATGAATCCACAACTTTCTTTTGCAAACCCGCAGTAATTGGGCTAATATAAGTTCAGTTATCTTACGTGTAGGCACGGTCTCGTTGCCATGCGTCGCTCAGGCATCACAATCGAGTGGATGGCGCGGCAACGCGGGCTGACGGGCATCATCTTGGCGTATGTTTACGCCGCTCTTCTGGTGGCCGGTCCTTGGCTATTCACCATTCTGGCGGTATTTGGCCTGAGTGCCGCGAAGTGTTCGTCCGGTTGCGACCAACTGCCTTTGTTCCGCTCCATCGTTATCTACAACTCGCTGTATGCCCTGGTCATCACCAGTCCATTGGGGTTCTTGGCCGGCCGCCACATTTCCGATCAACTCTATGTAAACCGGACCGAGTGCGTCATCTCCGTCTTCGTCACGTGCTTCGTTGCATTCTGTCTGGTGACGCTGCTGACGATGGTCCCGTTCTATCTGCTGGCCGCGTCGCTAAGCGGTCCTGTTCGTGTCGCGGCGATACAAAATGTCCTCTTGCTCGGCGTCTCATGGTTGCTCATTCCGTTTCTCGGAGCGATCAGGGCGCCGCTCACTCTGCTGTCCGGCTTTGCGGCGAATGCATTGCTGATGGGTGTCGTTGGAGCATTGCTGGCAAATCCGTCGGTACTGGTCCTCCTGGTCGTCCTCAATGGGGCATTCGCGATCACGAACCTGATCCTCATCGCGACGTTGGTGCGGACTTTTGGCATGCACGTGGTGTGGGATCGCAGTCTGCTGCATTTCCCGCCGCGAAACTGGGAGTTACCACTTGCGGGGCTTGCCTATGCGTTGGGAATTTGGGTCGACAAGGTGATCATGTGGTTTACCGCGCCATCCGGCACTCTCGTGGTTGCTGGCATCCTCCGCACGATGCCCAGCTACGACACCGCGATGTTCTGGGCACAGCTTGCTGCCATACCGGCATTGGCAATCGCCCTCGTTCATGTCGACACACAGCTCGCCGGGCTGTTTGGCCGCTTCTACGGGCGCTTCGACCAACAGGCCAGTCTGCGAGAATTGGCGGTAGCGATGAGTGCCATACGAAGGTGTGTGGTAGCGAGCGTGGTCATGTTGTTCGTGACGCTGGCGATCGTGACAACAATGTCAATTGTCCTTTCCTTCGTCTTCATGAGCCAGATCGGCTTGCGGCCCGGTTACATGAGCATATTCCGGATCTCGCTGTGGGCAATGGTTTTCCATACCAGCGCAATGCTCTGCTTCGCATTTCTTCTCTACTTCGATCTGCGGCGACCCGCCCTATTAGTGGTTGCGGTCTACGCCATTCTCAACGGTATCTGTACGCTTCTCTTCGTGCACGTCGGGGAAGGCTATTATGGTTACGGTAGCCTTTCCGCGGCTGTGATAACGTTCCTCGTCGCCTTTCCCGTCCTGCTGCGCGAGCTGCCCTGGCTGCATTATCATGCATTCATCACCAACAATGCGTCGTTGCAAAGGTCTTATAAGAGGCATCGACTGCCCGTATCGGTGGGTTGATGATTTCATGCGAGACAGAATATTCTTGGTATTTCATTAATGAATGGAAGCCATTGATTGTCCATCGCGCTGTCCGGGAGATGTACCTCATGTGGGCTGGCAGGAAAGTCTTGGTGACGGGTGCTGCCGGATTTATTGGCAGCCACCTTGTCGACGCACTTGTACGCGCTGGGGCATGCGTCACGGGAATGGTGCGCTACAATTCAGGTTCGCTGATCGGCAATCTGGGGTTCCTGGAGCCAGACGTGCAGCGCGCGGCTCGCGTGGTCAGCGGCAATATCGAGGACAGCGACTTTGTGTATCGCTCCGTGGATGGCCAGGAAATCGTTCTGCACTTGGCCGCATTGATCGCAATCCCCTATTCCTACGAAGCCCCTCGCAGCTATGTCCGTACCAACATCGAGGGAACCCTGAACGTCCTGGAGGCCGCCAGGCGCTGTGGTGTAGCCCGCGTTGTGCACACGAGCACCTCCGAAGTATATGGGACGGCCTTGCGGGTACCTATTGACGAGACTCACCCGTTGCAGGGCCAATCACCCTACTCTGCCTCCAAGATCGGCGCTGACAAGCTTGCCGAAAGCTACTATCGCTCGTTTGGCACACCTGTCGTCACGCTCCGTCCGTTCAACACGTTCGGGCCGCGCCAAAGTGCGCGGGCCTTCATTCCCACGATCATCTGCCAGGCGCTTACCCGTGACATGGTCACGCTGGGCTCCCTCACGCCGGAGCGTGACATGACGTTCGTGAGTGACACTGTAGCGGGGTTCATCGCTGCCGCGAGCGCTCCGGACATCGATGGAATGACCATCAACCTTGGGACGGGCGAAACACACTCCGTTGGCTGGTTTGCCAAACAGTTGCTAAGCCTCATGGGTGTCGACCGACCTGTCGTGCAAGACAAGCACCGGATGCGACCGGAACTCAGCGAGGTTCTGAAGCTGGTATCGGACAATACGCTGGCACGGCAGAAGATGGACTGGTCACCGCAGGTCAGTCTCGATGGTGGCCTTCGGCAAACAATCGAGTTTGTGCGGGCCAATCTGCCTCTGTTCAGGAGTGAGGGTTATGTGAGGTGACATGACCGTCCCCATTCGGTTCCTGGTCATAGTTTCTGTTCTCATTGCCGTGGTTGCGGTCGCTATGGTTCCCCGCAGCAAAGAATGGCTCGCCGTGCTGCGGGATGAGGATAAGCAGGCACAGGTGATAGCGCTGCTCGAGCCACGCCTGGCGAATGGGGAGAATGATCCCGCCACTCTCGCGGCATTAGGGCAGGCTTATGCGGCGGCTGGCGACGATGGACGGGCGGCTGGACTGATGGAGCGCTACATCGCTCTCAGGCCGAACGATGCCACGGCGTACGGGTTGCTCAGTGACATTTATAAGAACCAGCGCGCGACAATCGGGCAGATCGCGATGCTCCAACACTCGATAGCTATCAGCCCGCAGCTTTCGCGAATCGCCGAACTTGCCGACCTATATCGTCAAGAAGCGCGTACTGATGATGAACGTGCTCTGCTGTCTTCGTTCCAGACGCAACTGACCATCGAAAGTGGCCTTGTGCTGCGGCTGTCCCAACTTCGTGCCGATAGGGGCGATCGTCAGGGGGCTATTCAGGTGCTCTTGCGTGACGACGTGACATCCGTCGCAAAGTCGGTGAGCAGCCAGAACGAACGCCTGTTGCTGGCAGAGCTGCTGGCCGAAACTGGACGGGGTACTGAGGCCATCCGGTTCGGCAGACAATGGATCCTGCAATGGCGGGAACCTTGGCTCGCTGGACGCCTGGTGCACGCCGTCGCCCCGCGCGTGCCGCAATCCGGCGCGTCGGAACTGGTGGACGCTGTTGTTAAATTGCACCCGGACATCCGGCTGTTCCTGGTTCACGATCTCGCCGGAACGGATGCCAGACCGGCCGCCATACACCTTCTCGAGACGTGGATCGTGGCCAATGCTTCACCCCGCGCGGATGAGATAGCCGCATTCATGTCGGTCTGCCGAGAGCTGAATCAGCAGCGCATCGCTTGGGCTTCCTATGCCTCTGCACTCGGCAACCACCTGCCGGACGAACTGGTCACTCGCTTCAGCGAAGCGATGGTCGCCGATTTCGGCATCGGGTCGCTCGCGCCCTTCTGGTCTCACCTGCCGAAGGCGATGATGGAGCAGAAGTCGCTTCTGCCTGCCCGGTTCGCGTTCGAAGGGCATGATCGGCGCATGACAAGTATCCTACTGCAAAAAGTGGATCTCGCCGCGCTCGATAGTCCGTCGCGGCAGATGTGGATCGAGCTGCTCGCAGCCACCGCATCACCTGCCGAGGCACTTCGGATCCTGCGTGATCGCAGAAGCCGCCTGCCACCCGACCTCCTGGTCAGCTACGCACGCCTTGCCGGTCAACTCGGCCAGGAGATCGACTATCGTGCGGCGAAGGCCGCGTTGGGTCAGAACATTGAATAGTCGGTATAACCCGTGGCAGTCGGGGGTGTTGATGCGGCGATCACTTTTGCAAACCTGCACCGCCGTGCTGACGGCGAGCGGCATCCGGTCAAGGGCCGCACAGGCCGAGTCCCCACCTCGTATCAAGTGGGTCGTATTCTATGGACCCAGTGCAGATGCCGGCTTGCTGGCGGTGTATGACATCGTGATCCTTGACCGAATGTTTCAGGGCTCGATCCCGACGATTGCCAATGCCGGCGCGCGCGTCTGTGGTTATCTCAGCCTGGGAGAGATCAAGACTTCCGAAGCGTATTATAATCACCTCGATCCTGCTGCCTTGCTCGCGAGCAATCCGGCGTGGCCCGGTACACGCCGCATCGATGTCAGGCACCAATCCTGGAAGGAGCTCGTGCTCGGAGAAATGGTTCCTGCTCTGATTTCGCAGGGCTTCGCTGGATTCCTGCTCGATACGCTCGACACGCCCCCCTACCTGGAACAGCTCGACCCCATCCGCAATCGCGGTATGCGCCAGGCGGCAGTCGATCTTGTCCGCGCGATCCGCACAGCTTGCCCGGGCATGCTGGTGATTGTGAACCGCGGTTATGCTCTGCTGTCGAGCATTGCCGCCAGTATCGATTACATTGTCGCGGAGAGCCTGCTCACCCGTCCAGGTCAGCAGCAGCCTCAGAATTACGCATGGAACGAACCTGCGGATGTCGCACTGCAGATGGCTCTGTTGGCTCCCGCCACGCATCGCCAGCCGGTGCTGCCAATATTGAGCCTCGATTATTGGGATCCCGCAGATACCGCTACCATCCGTGAAATCTACGTCCGCGAGCAGCAGCTTGGACACAATCCCTATGTGGCCACCCGGTTGCTCGACACGATTATCCCAGCACCGCTACGGTAGCGCCCTCAGTGTACGCTGGCGACGGCGCTGATGGTGTTGCACAACGATTCCATCACGCCGGCGAGCAACCACTCATCCTCGCATTCCACCATGACGCGGATCACCGGCTCGGTGCCGCTCTCTCGCAGCAGCAGCCGCCCCTTTCCGTCGAGCACGGCATCCGCTTCGATCATCGCGTCCTGCGTTCGGCGGCTGCGCAGCGGCGAGGCGCCGGCAAATTCGATACTGCGCAGTCGCTGCGGGATCGGCGTGAACAGACGGCAGACTTCGCTCGCCAGCCGCTGCCGCTCGGTAATGGCGCCAAGCACCTGCAACGCTGCTATGAGGCCATCGCCGGTGGTGGCGAATTCGCTCAGGATGATGTGCCCGGATTGTTCACCGCCAACATTCAGTCCGCATTCACGCATGCGTTCCGCCACATACCGGTCACCCACCCGAGTCCTCAGCAGATCTAGCCCTGTGCCAGCCAGAAATCGCTCCAGGCCGAGGTTTGACATCACTGTTGCGACCACCGCATTGCCGATCAGTCGACCGGAGACAGACCAGCATGACGCGATCAGGGCCAGTATCTGATCCCCATCGATCAATTGCCCGCGCTCGTCTGCGATCAATACCCTGTCGGCGTCACCATCCAGCGAAATACCAAGATCGGCGCCGTGTTGGATCACCTGAGAACGCAAAAAATCCGGCACAGTCGAGCCGCAGTCGCGGTTGATATTGAGTCCGTCGGGAGCCACGCCGACGGCAATGACATCGGCGCCGAGTTCCCATAACACCGTGGGCGCGACCCGATAGGCGGCACCATTGGCGCAATCGACGACAACCTTCAGTCCATCCAGGCGTCGACCTCGTGGGAAACTGAATTTTGCGGCTTCGATGTACCGCCCCACGGCATCATCCAGCCGCGTCGCGCGACCCAGCTCCGTCGGTGCCGCCAGGTGTTCAGCCAGCGGAGAGTCCATCACGGACTCGATCGCCAGTTCCGTGTCGTCAGAAAGCTTTGTGCCATCTGGCCCGAACAGCTTGATGCCGTTGTCCTGAAACGGATTGTGCGAGGCAGAGATCATCACTCCGCAATCCGCGCGCAATGATCGGGTCAACATCGCAACAGCTGGTGTCGGCACTGGTCCCAAGAGCGTCACATCCATGCCGGCACTGGTGAGTCCGGCAACCAGTGCCGTTTCAAGCATGTATCCGGACAGCCGGGTATCCTTGCCGATGACTGCTCGGCATCCCCGGTTGCCACGCTTGAAATGCAAGCCGATTGCCTGCCCCAGGCGCAGTGCCATCCCCGCCGTCATCGGCGCAGAATTTGCCCGGCCACGGATTCCATCTGTACCGAACAGGCGTCGTGCCTTGTCGCTCATTCCACGGTCACCGATTTCGCCAGGTTGCGCGGCTGATCCACATCGGTCCCCTTCAGCACATGATAGGCGAGCAACTGGACCGGGATCGCATACAGCAACGGCGCCACGAATGGATCGACCGGTGGCATCACGATTGTCTCGGTTGCAATGCCGCGCAGCCCGGCTACGCCGGCCGCGTCGCTGAACACGATCACCTTGCCACCTCGTGCGGCCGCCTCTTGCAGGTTTGACGCTGTCTTCTCGAACAGCGGTCCCGAAGGGGCTATCGCGATCACGGGAACATGGTCGTCGATCAGCGCGATCGGGCCGTGCTTCATCTCGCCCGCCGCATATCCCTCTGCGTGGATGTAGCTGATCTCCTTCAGCTTCAACGCACCGTCCAACGCAATCGGGAAGCAATTGCCACGCCCAAGATACAGCACGTCACGCGCCTGTGCGATACGCCGGGCGAGGCGCCGGATCTCACCATCCATCTCCAGGACTGTGGCCGCGAGACTTGGCACCTCCAGCAGTGACGCCGTCATCGCCGCCTCTTCGCCCGCGGAAATCGTTCTGCGGGCACGCCCGGCGCCAATGGCCAGGCAAGCAAGCACGGCGAGCTGCACGGTGAATGCCTTGGTGCTCGCAACGCTCATCTCTGGCCCGGCAACCGTCTCGACCAACGCATCCGACGCCCGTGCCATGCGGCTTTCCGGGACGTTGACGATGCTGAGCACGTGCTGCCCCTCGTCGCGCAAGTAACTCAGTGCCGCCATCGTGTCAGCCGTCTCGCCCGACTGACTCACCAGGATGCCAAGCCCGCCCTTCGGCAATGGCGGCATGCGGTAACGGAACTCGCTCGCCACATCGGCGTCTGTCGGGATCCGTGCAACCTCTTCGAACCAGCAGCGGCCAACCAGGCCAGCATAAAATGCGCTGCCACAAGCGCTGATCGTGATACGCGGTACTGCCGCGAAATCGAATGGCAACTGCGGCAGCATGATGGAGCGTGTCGCCGGATCGATCATGCGGCGCAGTGTGTCACCGATGACCACCGGATGTTCATGCAGCTCCTTTTCCATGAAATGACGGAAGTTGCCCTTGCCGATGGAAGAACCGGTAAGTCGTGTCAGCTTGATCTCGCGCTGCACTTCACCGCCTTCCATGTCAAAGACGCGTGCTCCGTGCCGATCGATCACAGCCCAGTCGCCGTCATTGAGATACGCAATGCGTTGGGTGAGCGGCGCCAGGGCAAGTCCGTCCGAGCCGACGAACATCTCGTCCTCGCTGAATCCCACGGCGAGCGGCGCCCCGTGTTGCGCACCCACGATCATCTCTGGATAGCCAGCAAAGATCATGGCGAGCGCGTAGGCACCCTTCAACCGCTTGAATGCGGCAGCGACCGCCTCGAGCGGATGCATGCCACGCTGGAGGAGCAGATCGACAAGCTGTGCGACCGTCTCCGTATCGGTCTCGGTGCTGAACGTCTGGCCGGCAGCTTCGAGTTCCGCGCGCAGTTCGGCGTGGTTCTCAATGATGCCATTATGCACGACCGAGACGCGTGACGTGCCGTGCGGATGCGCATTGCATTCCGTCGGCGCCCCGTGCGTCGCCCAGCGTGTGTGACCGATGCCGGTGGTGCCAGGTAACGGCGAGCGATCCAACGCGGCTGCCAGCTTGGCCAATTTGCCTTCCGCCCGCCGGCGCTCAATCGCGCCATCCACCAGAGTGGCAATACCGGCACTGTCATAGCCGCGATACTCCAGGCGGCCGAGAGATTGGAGAATGATGCTTGAAGCCTGCCGGCCGCTCACAACACCAACGATCCCACACATCTGAGTCGTCCCTTTCGTTGCGCACCCCGCCTACACAAACGTGAAATCAGAGGTCGTGAGTGTGGAGCGCAATACATTTGCCAGCGTCAGGTTGTTATTGCCGTCCAGTGCGATGACGGTACCCGACCCAACCTGCGTCGCGTGGCTCATGACGCTGGTAAAACTGTTGAGCGTCGAGATGCCATGGAAGTTGATCACGTCGTGGCTGCTGCCCGAGACCGCGAAGTCCTGGATGATGTCGTGACCGGACAGCGCTGCGAACGTGAACCTGTCGGCGCTGGCCCCGCCATAGAACAGATCAGTCCCCGCGGTTGCGCTGAACTGGTCCGCTTGGCCGGTGCCGATCTGCTCTGTGCCGTTCGTTCCGCTCTTATTGCCGGCCTTATCCGACGCAGTGGCGGTCAGAACCCGCACCGAGTTTGAGGTGCCAAGAAACAACCAGCTCCAGGTCCCGTTCGAACTCGCGGTGGTGGTGCCCAAACTGGTTGTTCCATTGAAGACTGAAACGATCGAGCCGGCCTCGCTCGTGCCGTTGATTGTCGTCAGGAGGCTGCTTGCATTCAGGGCCGTGAACACCGGCGCGCTTGGTGCCACCGTATCGACGGTCACCCATAGCTTGGCCGAGGCACCGCCGACGTTGCCGGCGACGTCGGTGGCCGTCGCAGTGACGGTATGCACGCCGTCGGAGAGTTTGCTACTCGCCAGGCCCCAGGTTCCGTTGCTGGCAGCCGTTGTGGTGCCGATGAGAGTCGAGCCGTCGTACAGCTTGACCTGGCTTCCCGCCTCGGCTTTGCCGGTGAAGATTGGCGTCGTTATGTTGGTGATGTTGTCGCGGTTTGACACACCGCTGTCCGACGCGACCGCCAGCGACGGCGTGCTCGGCGCCGCGGGTGGTGTCTGATCAAGGACATATGTCTGTGAGAACACCGGCCCGGTCACGCCGGTCGAAGTCGCCACTCGCGCCTTCAAGGCGTTGCTGCCAGTCAACCTGACGCCTGCGAGCGTGAAGCTGCTGCTGCCCGGCGCCGCGGTCGCGGTGAGCCACGTCGTCCCGCCGTTCAGCGACACCTGCACCACATCGCCGATCGGCAGCGTCGCATTCAGAGTACCAGTAATGGTCTGGCTGGCAACGTTGGTGATGAAATCGGTCGCGCTTGCGCCACTATCAGCAGATAAGCGGAGCGCCGAGACCGATGGAAGCACCCAGATCGAGACGTCATGTCGGGTCAGTCCACTCAGGCTGAGCTCCAACTGGCCGCCGGAAAGGCTCACAACAGTCGCGCCGGTGACGATGGGCGTTATGGTGCCGATAGGTCCGAGATCGATGCCCACCAGGCCGTCACCCACCAGCGAGAAACTGAGATCCAGTCCGTCACCGCTCACCGACAGGAGGTCCGAGCGCATGGGCAGGGAATCGATGTGCGTCACATCGTCTTGGGTGGCGCCGAGATTGATGGTAAATGTCCCGCCATTCCTAGGCAGGAACAGTTCCTGCGCATTGTAGGCATACCAGTTCGTGACATTCTCGATGACCTCGGTGCCACCGTTGATGACACCAAGTGCCATCGCACCAAGATCTGCCGCCGACGCGTCAGGGGTGACCGTCACGGTGATGGCGTTGCCCGAAGTCGTATAGTTTATCGTTGCCTTCTCTTGCGCCATGATCCGCGACGCGAGGTCCTCCAGGGTGACAAACTCATAATTGTCAGCAGCAGCCATTGCGATAAAGTCGGCGTACAGCTGCGTGGTATAGGGCGAGGCCGCACCTGTGCCCGACGTGTCCCAGGCAGCGACGCCGTAATCGTGTATCGGCCACACGATCACAGGTGTGCCGGCGGCATGGGCCGCCAGTGCATTGAATTGCGCCGCCCAGTCGGCCTCGGCCTGTGCGATCGTCTTGCCTTGATACTGAATTTCCGTGAAGTCGAAGGTCATGTTGGGCGCGAGGTAGACAGCACCCTGGTCCGTCGGGCTCATGTAACCGAACGCGCTGGGATAGCCCGATCCAACACCTGTCCAGCCACCCGTCAGATAGCCGGTATAGCCTGGGGTCGATGCTGTCGGCGCGACCGACTGGTAATAGGCCAGAATGTTCTGGTCGGTCGCGTAGATCTCGTTGGCACCAGGAATGGCGGCGCCATAGATCGTCGTGCCGAGTTGCGCCTGTAAGATCGTCTTCGATTGATTGAACTCATAATCATAGGTGAATGGATAGCCAGCCGAACCTGTGACTGTGCCGGTCCCCGTCTGGAGGAAATTGCTGTTCTCCGCTGGGATACCGAAGGTCAGTGTTGTGCCAGCTGGAATGTCACCAAGGACACCATCGTTGCCGGTCCCGTAACCGCCTGGGATGTAACTGAGTGTGATCGTGTTGCCGGATACCGCGGTGACTGTTGTGTTCGCAACTGCACCACCTTCGCCAGCGGCACCCGGCAAGGGCGTGTTCGCGCCGATGTTCAGGCCACTCACCGTCATTCCCACCGTTACGCCAGCGAACGACGGCACGCTGCCCAGCGTGATCTGCGTCGATCCGGCCGGGGTATCGCCCACGGTGGTAGCCGTGAAAGTCTCCATCGGCGGGTTGATGAGGTGGGTATAGGAGTGATTGCCGATCTCGCTGCCCATGGCGAGAAGCGTCTTGTAGTAGGCTAGGCTTTTGGCCCAGTCAGTGCCGGTGGGATCGCCCGCATTCGACGCGTTGTCGCCGATGTTGACAAAAAACGAACCGACAAAGTCGTATTGCTGGTTCCATTGTTGCAGGATCGGGATCAGCTTGTCGTAGATGCCCTGGCCACCTCCGGTGGGTGAGACATCGGACGGGAATTGCGATTGATCCATATCCATCCGTGCCGCCACGATGCCCGCGTCGCGGGAGGTATGCAGCGTGACACCAGGCTGCGTGCCGAGCACCACGTTCTGGATGGCATTCGACAGCAGGTTGCTGTCACCGAGCATATCGGCAGTGGCGAAATGGACGTTTGTACCGCCGGTTGTGGTCTGGATCACCCCTGGCAGGGTACCAACACCGGCAACATTCTGGTTCGCCAGAACGGCTGTCGGGGTATTCACGCCTGTGTAGGCAGCATAGCCTTCGCTTGAATAGGTCTGTATGACCTGGCCCGCCGTGTAGCTCTGCATGATCGGATTGCTGACGTCGCCGGCAGTGACGGTCACGTCACCGCTGTTACCACCGGATGCCCGGGCGAGGCCCAGCAGCGCCTCCATGTTGACGTACGAATTGCCAGGCAGTGGCGCTCCGGTCTGATCGTTGGTGAGGAAGTCGCCGGCGGTAATGATGCCGATATGATAGTTTACGACGGCGCTGTTCAGCGTCGACATGATCGCGGGCAATTGTGTGGTGTTCACGTCCGCCATGGCGGGGAAGATCAAGGCGTCGTAGCCGACGAGGTTTTTGATGTTGGTCAGCTGGGATTCGTCTATGACGTCGTACGATATACCCGCCATACGCGCCTGGTTCTGCGCCGCCATGAACAGATCATCGTAGGCGCTCTTGCTGAAATACAGGTTGGCGCTGGTGTCCGAATAAACGATAGCGACCTTGTGGGTCTCAGTCGGGGTGGGCAATGTCGCCGGATCGGTGATCGTGTATTCAGGCTGGGCCGCATAATAGGACGGCAGATATGTCGTCGTCGGCGCAGTCGTGGGTGTTGCAGGGGTAGTGATCTGTGCCGCGATATTGATGTTGGCGGGGGCTGTGCTGCCTGTCGGTGTCAGCAGGCTCCGCGGAATCGCGATCTCGAGACTCTCGCCGTCGGTCGACATCGCAAAGGTCAGCGGGGTGGAACTGACTTGGGTCCAGAGTTGAGTGGTCGTATCGTAGCTATAAAGGTACGGCGTGTTGCTGCCATCGAATTGGATCTCGTAATCGGCACCGATGTTGGCCCAACCAAGGTTGTATCCCGTCGCAGTGTTCTGGTCGGTGTTGAGCCAGATGGTGGTATTCGCACCGACCACCGAGTCAGTTATCTCGGTAGCACTGATACCGATGATATAGGCGTTGTCCTGGACCGTGCCGTACAGCTGATATCCTGGTACAGCATTGGCAGGATTGCTGATGAGATCTGCTGATGTCCAGTCGGACAGGTTGCCGTCGACGGCGATGAGGGGCTTCTCGACAAGTGTTGGCACCGGCAGGGTCTCCCTTCTCGACGCCATAAACGGCAAGCGCCATGGGCGGTCGGATCCACGTGCTGTGCTTGAGTTCTTGGGAGGATTGACTCCGATCAGGCACGACTTGAAATTAGTAGAAGTGTTGATGATCTATCTACAATAGTTAACGCACAGCAGAGATGATATAATATTAACGACTTTGGAACAGAATTTGCTTTACTATATACTGCCGTATGCAAATATTGCATTGGTATTCTTGGGAGATATACCGGGGTATGAATCGGCGTGGACCGCGGCCCCCGCTATCAGCCCGCCATTCGGTAGAATGGTTGCTTTGTTCGGTCTGGGCCCAATCTCGTTGAAGAACGCGCGTTTAATGACCATCCCCCCGCGAATACAACTGCAGGTCGACGGCTTCAGGCCGCGTGAACAGGTAACAGCGCATGCTTGGGTGTCACCACGAGACTTGTTCCCGCAGCGATCAGCCGCGGCTCACAGTGCAACTGGGTGAGAGCGGATCGGTTGAATGCGTATCCAGCGCCGGGACATCCGCCGGGTCATTTCCGCTCCGCCTACGGTGCGGCCTCGGCCAGCAGTGAGGCACTGTCGTTGCGCACATTGTTGACCGCCTTGCTGATGCGCCAGACGCGCACCTCGGCAGAGGATGGCCGGAGCACGCTGGCAGCATTGCCTTCTACCTCACCTAACCAGGTTGCCCAGTCCATCGGTTCCAGGATCACCGGCATCCTCTCATGCAGCGGTCGCAACACTGTGTTGGCGTTTGTTGTGACGATGGTGAAGGTGCGCATCACAGTGCCATCGGCACCGCGCCAGCCTTCCCACAGGCCGGCAAACACCATCGGCTGGCCATCGGCCCGCGCTATGGCGTAGGGCTGCTTGCCGGTCTCGGTGGACTGCCATTCGTAGAAGGCATCGGCAGGGACGAGGCATCGGCGGCGTGCCAGCGCGTCGCGAAACATCGGCGAGGTGGCCAGAGTCTCGGCGCGTGCGTTGATCGGCTGACGCACCGACTTGGGATCTTTCGCCCAATGCGGCACCAGGCCCCAACGCAGCAGGTCTATATGGCGCGCATGCGTCTCCGGGTGCAGCCGCACGACCGGCGCATCGCGCGTCGGCGCCATGTTCCAGGTGGGCTCCCAGTTCGGCGTCGAGTTCTCCGTCTGGAACAGAACCCGCAGCGCCTCAGCGGGAAGAAACGAGGCGTAACGGCCGCACATCAGTCCAGCGCCGCGTGGGATTCGGCGGTCTTTACCACCTGTCGCGGCCGACGCATCAGGAAGAGCAGCAGCAGCGCGGGTAGCGTGGTGAAGATCATCATCTTGTAGTCATCGACATAGGCGATGATCTGCGCCTGCTGGTTAACCATTCGGTCCAGCAGCACCATGCCCTCGTGCGTTACAGGTGCCATGAAATGCTGGACTGCGCCTCCGTCCTGGAGCGCCCGGTTGAACGGAGTGACGTGGGAACCGATCTCGGCATGCAGCACCTGGGTATTGTGAGCCAGCATGGACGAGGTGATAGAGACGCCGATGGCCGCGCCGATGTTGCGGGACAGGCTGAACAGGCCGGCGCCGTCGGTGCGCAGCATGACAGGCAATGTGGCGAAGGCCAGCATCTGCAGCGGGATGAACAGAAATCCGAGGCCGAAGCCCTGCACGACGATGGTGAAGGTCAGGCGCAGTGCGTTTATGTCGGGCGTCCAGCTTGTCATTTCCCAGATCGACCAGACGACGCACAGGATGCCGAAGCCCATCGCGATGCGCGGGTCAACGCGAGATGCGATGCGGCCGGCCAGCACCATGGCGACCATTGTGCCGATGCCGCGTGGCGCCATGATCAGGCCAGCCGTCTCTACGGGATAGTTCGCCAGGTTCTGCAGCCATGGCGCCATCAAGGACGAGCTGGAGACAAGGATCGTGCCTGCGGCGAACATCATCACGACGCCAGCGGCGAAGTTGCGGTCCTTGAACAGCGCAGGTGGGATGAACGGACGCCGCGCTGTCAGCATGTGCACGATGAAGAGATAAACGCCGAGCCCGCCGAGCACGGCCTCGATGATGATCTCGCGCGAGGTGAACCAGTCCTGGTTCTGCCCGCGGTCCAGCATCATCTGGATGGCGCCGATGCCAAGGCTGAGCGCGGCGAAGCCAGTCCAGTCGAAGCGCATCGAGGTATTCGGGGTGGAACGCGGCATGAAGAAGATGAGGCCCAGCGTCGCCAGGATGCCGAACGGCAGGTTGATATAGAAGACGTACCGCCAGTTGTACATCTCGGTGAGATAGCCGCCGAGCGTGGGCCCCAGGATCGGGCCGATCATGACGCCGACACCCCAGATCGCCATGGCGTTGCCGCGCTGCTCGGCGGGGTAGATGTCGAGCATGGTGGCCTGGGACAGCGGCACCAGTGCTGCGCCGAAAGAGCCCTGGAGCAGGCGGAATATCACCATCTCGTCGAGTGATTGCGCGGCGCCGCACAGCATGGAGGTGATGGTGAATCCGATGAGGCACGTGATGAACAGGTATTTGCGGCCGAACCGCCCGGCCATCCAGCCCACAGGAGCGGTCATGATCGCCGCTGCAGTGATATAGGAGGTGAGCACCCAGGTTATTTCGTCGAAGCTCGCCGACAGGCTGCCCTGCATATACGGCAGCGCCACATTGGCGATGGTCTGATCCAGCGCCTGCATCAGCGTCGCGCCGACCGTGCAGAGGGTGATGATCAGGCGGTATGGCACCCGATCATTCTGGGCCGCAGCCATGCGATGCGTCGTCTAGAACAGGTCGCCCAAAGTGCGTCGGTGGCCGGTGTCGATCTCGGCTTCCACGCTCATGCCGGCGCGGAGTGCAGGATCTCCCGGCCTCCGCTCGACGCGGATGCGCACCGGGATGCGCTGCACCACCTTCACCCAGTTGCCGGACGTGTTCTGTGCCGGCAGAACCGAAAACTCCGAGCCGGAGTTCGGCGCGATGCTCTCCACCACGGCCTTCCAGGTGCGACTCGGGTAGGTGTCCACCACAACGTCGACCGGATCGCCTGGCTTCACGTGGGTGAGTTCGGTCTCCTTGGGATTGGCTTCGACCCAGACATCGTCTGTGGAGACAATGCCGAACGCGGCGGTGGCGGCGGCAAGGTACATGCCCTGCTGCACCGTATCGACCTGCGTCACGACGCCATCGAATGGTGCGTAGATGACACTGTGATCGAGCTGGCGCTGAGCCTCGTTCACCCGAGCCTGGAGTTCGCGATAGGAAGGCATCGTGCGCACATCGACGTTCGGATCGCCGCCTAGGATGGCAAGTTGGACCTGAGCTCGCTCCTTGAGCGCCAAAACCGCGCCTTGATCAGCGATTAACAGATAGCGTGCGTTGTCGTAATCGGCTCGAGTGACGCCGCCCGACTTCACGAGGTTGGAGAAGCGGTCGAAATTCGCCTGATCCGCCTGGACCTGCGCTTCTTTGACCGCGACGTCACGCAGCATGCGTTGATAATCGACCTTCAGCGCGTTCAGATCCAAGGTCTTGGCGCCGAGCGCACCTTTCGCAGAATCCAGCATGATCTGGAACTGTGAAGGGTCGAGCCGCAACAGCACTTCGCCCTTTTTCACATGCTGGCCTTCGCGCACCGGCACGTCGGCTACGATCCCCGATACGTCGGTGGACAGCGTTACCTTGGCGGCGCGGACATAGGCGTCGTCGATCGAGACGTAGCGGCCGCCGGTCAGCCAATAGGCGCCCGACCCTATGGCGACGACGAGGATGCCGCCCAGCATCAGCAGCGGGCGCAGCAACGAGCGGCTGATGCGGCGTGTTCGGACGGGGGCTTCGGTCACGCGGGCAGCGGCTGTGGGTCCTCCCGCGGTGGCAGCCTGCGACATCTATGCCACCTCCCGCGCTTCGGCTTCGATCGGTGTGTAGCGGCGCAGCGGGTGGACGTCGTGAATCAACGTGGACTTCATCGTCAGGAGGGCTTCCGTCATCGTTTCTATCGTTGAGTCGTCGAGGCCGTCACTGACCAGGTCCCGCATATCGATGCGCTGACGATCGATCTCGCGCAGCACGGGGATCGCTGGCGGGCAGAGGTGCAGGCGCCAGATGCGGCGGTCCTTCGGGTCCGGGCGGCGCTCCACCATGCCGCGTCCTTCCAGCCGATCGATCAGTCGAGCGACCGTGATCGGCTCGACTTCCAGGATTTCCGCGAGTTCCTTTTGGGACAGGCCCGGCTGGCGCTCCAGCCAGATCAGGATGCCCCATTGCGCCCGTGTCATCCCATGGGCGCGGGCACGCTTGTCGGCATCAACGCGCAGGAGACGGGCCACATCGTGAAGCAGGAACAGAAGGTCGCGCTGGAAGTTGTGCACCGGTTGGATGGTCCCTTTCCTAGGAGGTGCTGATAATAAGCTGGCTTATGATAAGTAGGATAGCGGTCAGCCCATGCGCCGCGCGCAGGGCGGACCCGCTTGTCTCGCCTGATCCTGCGGTTCTGGGCGGATTCAAGCGTGTGCTGTATAGCGGCCGGCCATGGGGACGGTAACGACGTGGGTGGCGGTCGCCGTGGGTGGCGCTCTGGGGAGTTTGGCGCGGTTCTGGCTCGCGGCGGTCATGACCATGCTGACTGGACCCCGGTTCCCCTGGGGAACGTTGCTCATCAATGTGCTTGGGTCGTTCATCATCGGGTTGGTGGCCGGGTTGACCGCTCTGCCCGTGCGCGTTGGCATGCATCCCGACGTGCGGGTGTTCGTGATGGTGGGTATCTGTGGCGGGTTCACGACGTTCTCAGCTTTCAGCCTGCAGTCGCTGGAGTTGTTGCAGTCTGGTGAGGTAGCGTCGGCGTTTGGCTATATGGCCGGGTCGGTGCTGTTGTGTCTGATTGCGGTCTGGGCGGGGTGGCTGCTGGGCCGCCCTGGGTAATGACGTAATTTGGTGCCATCGGCTGATCGGGTTTCCACTTCCAATTGATCGGTGGAGCCGCCATAACATCGCTAACACTTGGTTCCGCAGCGCGGGGCCGCGCGAGGGGCTGTAGTGCATTCCGCATGAAATTGCTTTTGACCGGGGGGTGCGGCTTTATTGGCTCAGCCGTTGTGCGGCATCTGATGCGCCGCGCCGATCACGTCGTCGTCAACGTGGACAAGATGACCTATGCCGCGTCGGAAGATGCGTTGGAGGAAGCTCGCGGCCACGCGAGGCATCTTCTGGTGCGTGCCGATGTCGCTGACGCGGATGCAATGCGACAGGTGTTCGCGACGCATCAGCCTGACGCGGCGATGCATCTCGCGGCCGAGAGCCACGTCGATCGTTCGATCGATGGTCCAGCCGACTTCATTCACACGAATATTGTCGGCACGTTCACGTTGTTGGAAGAGACTAGGCGCTACCTCGCCACAGTCTCTCCGGCGCGGCGGGCGGCGTTCCGGTTCCATCATATCTCGACCGATGAGGTGTTCGGGGCGCTCGCGCACGACGATCCGCCGTTCCACGAGGACACGCGGTACGATCCGCGCAGTCCTTATTCGGCGAGTAAGGCGGCATCTGATCATCTGGTGCGCGCGTGGAACCATACCTATGGCCTGCCGACGCTCGTCTCCAACACGGCCAACAACTACGGGCCCTGGCAGTTTCCGGAGAAACTGATTCCGTTGGTGATTTTGAATGCTCTGGAGGGAAAGCCTCTGCCGGTTTACGGGGATGGTTCCAACCGGCGCGACTGGATTTTTGTCGAAGACCATGCCGCGGCGCTGGTGCGCGTGTTGGAACACGGCGAGCCGGGCGGCACTTACGCGATCGGCGCACGCCAGCCGCGCAGCAACCTCGACGTGGTTCGCGCAATCTGCGAACAACTTGATCGGCGTATCCCCGATGCGGCGGGCCCACGAGAGAGACTGATCCACTTTGTTACCGATCGGCCGGGGCATGATTTCCGCTATGAAATCGATCCGTCGCGTACAGAGGCGGCCCTGGCTTGGAAGGCGCCTCATGATTTCGAGGCCGGACTGGCGCGCACAATCGACTGGTTTCTGGCGAACCGCGACTGGTGGCAGGGGGTGCGTGCGCGGCGTTACGCCGGTCAACGGTTGGGGACTGCGGCATGAAGGGCATACTGCTTGCTGGAGGCTCGGGTACGCGTCTGCATCCGATGACGCTCGCGTCCTCCAAGCAGCTATTGCCAGTTTACGACAAGCCGATGGTGTACTATCCGCTGTCAACACTGATGCTCGCGGGCATCCGCGATATCATGTTGATCTCCACGCCGTCCGACCTGCCGCAGTTCCGACGCCTCCTGGGCGATGGATCCCGGTTGGGCCTGCGGTTCGCGTATGCGGAGCAAAAGCGGCCGGATGGTATCGCCCAGGCGTTGCTGATCGGACGCGACTGGATCGCAGGCGAGGCCTGCGCACTGGCGCTCGGTGACAACCTGATCTATGCCGACCACCTCTCCACGCTCCTCCAGTCGGCTGCGAAGCGCGCAGCCGGTGCCACGGTATTCGCCTATCAAGTGCGCGACCCGGAACGCTACGGTGTGGTGTCGTTCGATGCCGACGGGCGGGCTGAGGACATCGTCGAAAAGCCGACCGTGGCGCAGTCGAACTGGGCGGTGACAGGGCTGTATTTCTACGACAGCGCGGTCAGTGATCTGGCGCGCACGATACGGCCGTCGGCGCGAGGCGAACTGGAGATCACCGATCTGAACCGGTTATATCTGGAGGCAGGCACACTGGCGGTCGAACGGCTGTCGCGCGGCTGCGCATGGCTGGATGCAGGCACGCCCGACTCGCTGTTGCAGGCGGCGACGTTTGTTCAGACGATCCAGTCGCGGACCGGCATGCTGGTGGGGTGTCCGGAAGAGGTGGCATTCCGGATGGGGTATATCGACGCAGATGCGCTGCGCGATCATGCATTGTATTTGGGCAAGACGGACCTCGGGCGGGCGTTGATGGACCTGGCCGAAGGGGAGCAGAAATGAACGTCGAGACCACGGCGATAGCGGGCGTATTGCTCGTCACGCCTCAGCGGTTCCCCGACGGACGCGGTTTCTTTTCCGAAACATGGAATGAGCGGCGATTCACGGAAGCTGGCATCCCAGGCCCATTCGTGCAGGACAACCACGCGCTGTCTCGCGAGAGGGGCGTCCTGCGCGGCCTGCATTTACAGATCGGGCCGAACGCCCAGGGCAAGCTGGTGCGCGCGGTGCGCGGTGCGATTTGGGATGTGGCGGTCGATATACGGCGGGGTTCGCCGACTTACGGCAAGCATTTCGGCACGGTGCTGTCGGCGGAGAACTGGTCGCAGCTTTGGATACCTGTGGGCCTGTTGCACGGCTACTGCACGTTGGAGCCCGACACCGAGGTCATCTACAAGGTGACGGCCCCCTGGGATCGGGCAGCGGAGCGCGGCGTGGTCTGGAACGACCCAGACCTGTCGGTGCCCTGGCCGGTTGCGACTGAGGAGGCAATCCTGTCAGACAAGGACCGGGCGCTGCCTGGGTTGGCGGACTGTGGTGAGTGGCTGGACGCATGATCCTGATGGCGGGTGCGTCCGGGCAGCTTGCGGTTGCGTTGAGTGATATCGCCGGATCGCGAGGGATAGCTGTGCGGGCGGTGGAACGGCCGGCTCTGGATTTTGACCGCCTGGAGAGCATTGGCGCGGTGTTCGCGGACGTGGCGCCCCGGCTGGTCGTAAATGCCGCTGCCTATACTGCCGTGGATGCAGCCGAGGATGATGTCGCTGCGGCGATGCGGGGAAACCGGGATGGTCCGGCGGAACTGGCGCGGCTGTGCGAGGCGGCTGGCATTCCGCTCATTCATGTCTCCACCGATTATGTCTTCGATGGTGCCAAAGGCGCACCGTATGTCGAGACCGATCGCACCTCGCCGCAGGGTGTGTACGGCACCAGCAAGCTGGCAGGTGAGCAGGCTGTGGCCGCCGCGTGTTCGCGCGCGACGATCCTGCGGACGTCCTGGTTGTATTCGCCGATCGGCAAGAACTTCGTTAAGACCATGCTGGCGGCAGGTCAGCGTAATCCAACGCTGCGGGTGGTGGCGGACCAGCGAGGCTGCCCGACCAGCGCGCCGGACCTGGCGGAGGCGATTCTTGGTATCGTCGAGCGGTTGGCGGCGGACGGTTGGCGGGATTGCTACGCTGGTATATTCCACGCCGCCGGGACCGGCGAGACCACATGGCACGGGCTGGCCACGGCAACCTTCGAGGCCGCTGCACGTCATGGCATGAAGCCGCCGATCGTCGAGCCTGTCACCACCGACCAATGGCCGACAAGGGCGAAGCGCCCAGCGGACTCGCGACTGGACTGCACGAAATTGGAAGCGGTGTTCGGGCTGCGCCTACCGCCGTGGCTGGATGGTTTGGCCCGGACAGTGGACACGATCTTCAGCCAAGTGTGATCTCAACCCGCAACGCGGGCCACAAAGCGGCCCGATTGGCGCGCCGAATTCGCGCTCCGCAATTGAAATTGGGGTTGCACATGGGTGCTCGCATCGGCGCGTTGCGCGCCGCTCTTCTCGTCGCTCTTGCTGTGGTGCCGTTCGCCGGAGCGCGGGCCCAGGCGGATCAGCAGGTCACCGTGGATCGAGCGACCAAGACTGTGGGGACCTGAGGCATGACAAGGCCTTCGGCAATGCACATCAGTTGCTGGGGCGGGCCCGGGCCCGGGCAGTGCTCATCGTGCCGCGCCTGTTCAAAGGCAGCTTTATCGTCGGTGGTGAAGGTGGCACCGGCGTGCTGCTGGCGCGCCTGCCCGGCGGCGGCTGGAGCAATCCGGCGCTCTACGCCATCGGCTCAGCTTCGCTGGGATTCCAGGCGGGATTGGCGCAGTCCGAGATGGTGCTGCTGATCATGGCCCAGAAGGGATTGGATGCGGTGTTGCGCGACCAGTTCAAGGTGGGTGCCCAGGCCGGGATTGCGGTTGCCAACCTGGGATCGGGAGTTGAGGGCGCGGTGAGCAGTGGCCGGCCGGATATTGTGGTGTGGAGATCTTCGAGCGGCGTTTATGCAGGCGTCGCGCTGGACGGCTCGGTCATCCGGTCGCAACCAGAGGATGACACGCGAACCTACGGACGACCGCTGGCGACGCGCGACATCCTGTTCCACCATGTGGGCGCTGCGCCGCGAGCCATGCGCTGCGGGCGGAACTCGCGTCGGTCAGCTGAGGTTGCCGGGGGGGAGCGGGCGTGGTATTGCCACGCTCCCGCGCCTAGGGATTTGGGGGATAGTTTAGCGGTAGAACTCCCGGCTCTGGACCGGGCAGCCTTGGTTCGAATCCAGGTCCCCCAGCCACTGCACCGCTGAAACCCGCAGGAGTCCAAGCTTTCTTTGCCCCGGCCAACCTGCCGGAGGCCGCGCTTGGCCAAGACGTTCCCACATGGTTCCCACAACTGTTCCCACATCACCCGCAAGAGGGGCATCTACCACTACCGCAGAAGACTTCCTGGCGTTCGTAGCGGCGAAGTTTGTATAAGTCTGCGCACGCGTCAGTATCGTGAGGCTGAACACCGTGCGTCGCTTTTGGACGATGCCTTTGATGACGCCCTATGGCGCGCCCGAGAGAACATGACTGATCCTGGCGACCTTGGCCCTATCCTCAGGGCTTACCTGCAAGAGTTCCTTGCGGATGATCTGCAGCGCCGCATAGGGCGCGCTTCAGGTTCACCGGTCTACGGGTACTGGTGGGAGCCGGGCGATCCTGGCACTGCCACTGACGCGGACCTACAAGCGATCCGGCAGGCACGTGACAGCCTGAAGCGCGACCTCGCAGAGAACTCCCCAAAGGAGATGGAAGAGTATGCGGAGCAATTGATCCGCGAGCATGGGCTTCCTGAGCAACTGCTTGGCCCGCTGACCTATGGGCTACTTGAAGCGGCTATTCGTGGCTGGGAGACTGTTGAGAAGCGGACTCTTGGAACTGAGCCGTTGGTATTCGCTCAGGATCAGCCATCACCTAACCCGCCTGTGAGCGGCGGTTCGTCTGATTCGCCACCTGCAACGCCATCCGGCCCCATGGCATCGACCTTGAGCGGGGCCTTCGGCAAGTGGGGGCGCGAGTCTGCGGGGTGGACGGCAGGCGTCGAGAGTCAGGCACGTGTGTCGCTTGCGTTATTCGTGGAGGTCTGTGGCGACAGGCCAGTAGATGTCTACACGCGAGGTGACGGGGATACCTTCAGGAACACGCTGCGGAAGTTACCAACGGTTTACCGAAAGTCCGCCAATGACAGAGACAAGCCCCTAGTCGAGATCATCGCTGAGGCCGACAAAGCGAAGGCGCCACGGATCAGCGAGAAGACCCTGAAGCGCCACTTCTGGGCTGTGTCTCGCTTTTTCGCCTTCCTTCAGGAGACGGGCCGGCTGCCGAAGACGGCGGACAGACGTGGTCCCGGTAATTCGGACAGGGGGTTAAGCTCGGTTTGCTCCTGAGAAGGACGGACTTGAATGACGGGCAAGCGGAAGCGGTATTCGGCGGAATTCAAGGCGAAGGTTGCTCTCGAGGGCGCTGCGCGGCGAACTGACAACGGCGCAGCTGGCGGGCAAGCACGGCATCCACCAGACGATGGTAGGAGAGTGGAAGAGGCAGGCGGTGGAAGGCTTGGCGGCGGTGTTTTCGGACCGTTCGGCGGCGCAGGAGACGGCGAAGTCTTCCGAGGCCGAGGTTGAGAAGCTGCACGCGAAGATCGGTCAGTTGCTGGTGGAGCGGGATTTTTTGGCGAAAGCCTTCGGTCGATGAGTGTCGAGCGAAGGCGGCAAATGATCGAACCCCGACACCCTCGGCTCTCGGTTACTCGCCAGTGCGAGCTGGTGTCGATTAGCCGGTCCGGGTTCTCCTACCAGCCTGCCGGGGAGACGCCGCTGAACCTGGCGCTGATGCGGCTGATTGACGCGCAGTTTCTGGAGACGCCTTGGTATGGGTCTCGCCAGATGGCGCGCCATCTACGGCGTGAAGGATACATGGTTAGCCGCAAGCGGGTGCGCCGGTTGATGGCCAGGATGGGGCTGCAGCCGATTTATCAGCGCCCTCGGACAACGGTCCCGCATCCTGGGCATCGGATCTATCCGTACCTGCTGCGGGACATGGTGATCGATCGGCCGGATCAGGTCTGGTGCGCTGACATCACATACATCCCGATGCGACGTGGCTTTCACTATCTGGTCGCCATCATGGACTGGTCGGCGCGGAAGGTCCTGTCCTGGCGATTGTCAAACACCATGGATGCAGAGTTCTGCATCGAGGCTCTGGAGGAAGCCCTGATGCGGTTTGGTCGGCCGGAGATCTTCAACACCGACAGTAAGAGTGATGGCGCCGGCAGCTTCTCGATGATCTCGTCGTATCGAGCGGCGAATTGCCCGAGGGTGGCCGGCACAGCGAGGTGTCCCAGTCGCCCTGACCCGAACACCGATCGACCAGGCTTCGTGTCTTTCCCTGGATCTGTCGGGCGGCTGAGCCATCAAGCTGTGAGGTTTTGCCTCGCCGATGCTGGTGACCCAAGAAGGGCCTGACATCCTGTCACGTTACTGTCCTGTCCAGGCATTTGGTCGCGACAAAGCCGTCCCGTCAGCGTTGAACCTGGAATGCCATCATGAAAATCACTCAAGATGTCGCCGTTTGTAGGGTGGTCGGCGGTGTAGATACGCACAAGGATCTGCATGTCGTCGCTGTTGTGGACGAACATGATCATATTCTCGGAAGCCAGTGCTTCGCGACAACCCGGCATGGCTGCAAGCAAATGCTGACCTGGATGCAATCCTTCGGGCAGCTTCGGCTTGTCGGCGTTGAGGCAACGGGCACCTACGGCGCAGGACTACTCCGCTACCTACAGGCCGCCGGCGTCGAGGTCTTGGAAGTCACAACTCCGGATAAGGGGGATCGCCGCAAGCGCGGCAAGAACGACGATCTCGATGCCCAGAATGCCGCCCATGCAGCCTTCGCCGGCAAGCGCACCGTCACACCCAAGAGCCGTGACGGCATGGTCGAGTCTCTACGTGTTCTCAAGGCATGTCGGAGAACCGCAGTCGCTGCCAGGCGCGTCGCGCTGCAGATGATTCAGAACACGGTCGTCTGCGCGCCCGACGAACTCCGCGATATGCTGCGCAAGCTGACCCGTATGCAGCTCATCAGGACACTGGCGGCCTGGCGTCCGGACATGACGGACTACCGCACGGTGGCATCCGCCTATCGGATCGCACTGAAGTCCCTTGCTCGACGCTACCTCGAATTGCATGACGAGATCGCCGACCTTGATACGATGATCGCCGCCATCGTCGATGAGCTCGCTCCCACGCTTGTGGCGCGGAACTCCATCGGTCACGAGTCCGCCGCGCAGTTGCTGCTGACGGCAGGCGACAACTCCGAACGCCTGCATTCGGAAGCAAGTTTCGCGGCACTCTGCGGGGTGAGTCCAGTCCCTGCCTCTTCCGGTAAGATCATTCGCCATCGGATTAACCGCGGGGGAGACCGCGCAGCCAACAGCGCGCTTCATATCATTGCCATCGGCAGGCTTCGGACTGACCCCAGGACCAAGGCCTACGTCGCGAGGCGAATCGGTGAGGGGCACTCCAAGCTCGAAGCGATTCGGTGCGTGAAGCGCTACATCGCCCGAGAGGTCTTCTCGCTCATCACCCAGCGCAGGCGCGAGATCAACCAACTATTCGCCACTTGACACACAGAAGGGCATCCAAGGAAGCCAATTCACCTCGCCGCGCTTCACCAGTGTGCTGGAGACGGCAGGGGTGCGCATTTCAATGGACGGGCGCGGACGGTGAATGGACAACATATTCATCGAGCGTCTCTGGCGCAGCCTGAAATACGAATGCGTATACCTCCATGCGTTCGAGACCGGATCGGAGTTGCGCGCCGGGCTGACGTGGTGGATTAACTACTATAACTCTCGACGCCCGCATTCTATGTTGGCTGGAGGCACACCAGACGACATGTATTGGGCACCCGGGATGGAGAAATTGGCGGCCTGATGACAACCAGAACCGAGCTTACCTGAGCCGCCAGACTGTCCAGCCGGAGGGGACCACCTCAGTCCCCATCCTGAGCAAGCATACCGATCTCGACCCAGACCGGGCCCTTCGCGTCTGCTTGTTATATAACGGTGAATCTAAGCCGCGACTACTAGCGCGCCGACTGGCGCTCTCACGAGCGATGCTCCGCGATGATTTCGGGTTCTTCATCATCAAGGGCTGCCAGCTCATCTCGGGTATTGCCTTCAGCCCTGAGCAGCTCGTCAAGCTTTGCATGGATTGCCTGGGTATCCCGGTGCTTGTAAATCGGCGCCCAAACGGGATCCGCATAAATTGAGGCCTATCTCATTGTAATCATGGCTATTTTGCGAGTCCATTCCGCGACACGAACCGCTTCCAGTGGTGACCCTCCGGGACACTGATCAGATTGGGTCATTTTTGAAAGCCGATCGAG
>DATJJM010000109.1:0-9810 GCA_035492535.1 Acetobacteraceae bacterium
CCCCAGCGAGGGAGGCTCCGCCATGTCCGGTTCCAACACATTCAAGTTCGTCATGCTGCCGCCGCACACCGAGATCACGCGCGGCTGGGGCAGACAGCTTGCCGACGCCATGCCGGAGGTGCGCGTGGTCATCGCCGAAGATGCCACGACGGCGGAGCGTGAGATCGTCGATGCCGAAGCCGCATTCGGCTGGCTGGGGCGCGATCTGCTGGCGAAAGCGAAACGGCTGCGCTGGTTGCAGGCGCCGCAGGCCGCGCCAGCCGCTGGCTACTACTATCCCGAGCTGATCGAGCACCCGCTCACCGTCACCAACTTCCGGGAGATCTTCAACGACCACATCAGCACGCACATCATGTCCTTCCTCCTCGCGTTCGCCCGCGGGCTGCATATGTATATACCGCAGCAGCTTCGCCGCGAGTGGAAGAAGCCGGGCGAGAACCGTGGTGTCGTGCATCTGCCTGAAGCCACCGCGCTGATCGTGGGCGTCGGCGGCATCGGTGCGGCGACGGCAAAGCTCGCTTCGGCGTTCGGCATGACGGTGCTGGCCACAGATGCGCGCCGCACGTCGGCTCCGGCGGGGGTGACGGAACTGCACAAGCCAGAGGCGATCGATACGCTGCTGCCTCGCGCCGATTTCGTCATCCTGACCGTGCCGCACACGCCGGCGACAGAAGGCTTCATGAACCGGGCACGCTTTCAGCGCATGAAGCCCACCGCGTTCTTCATCAACATCGGCCGCGGCATGACCACGAAGCTGGATGATCTGGTCGCAGCCCTGAAGGCCGGCGAGATCGCCGGCGCCGCACTGGATGTCTACGAAAAGGAACCATTGCCTGCGGAGCACCCTCTGTGGATGATGCCCAACGTGCTGATGACACCTCACATGGCCGGATACGGACCCTATCTGGACGATCGTAGATACGCGATCGTTGCGGATAATTGCCGGGCGTTCCTGGATGGCAAGCCGATGCGCAACGTCGTCGACAAGGCGTCGTGGTTCTGATGCCGAGCGTCGTCATTGTCTATGACCTGGATGCCGGTAGCCGCCAGGTCCTGGCCGAAGCGCTGGATGGCGCTGCCGACACCATTTACCTGACCGACCTCAATGATACGGATCGCGCCGACGCACTGCGCAAGGCCGATGCCGTGCTGGCGCGTACCACGCGTGAGCTGCATCAGGGCGAGATCGCGCTGCTGAAGGACATCCGCCTGCTGCAGTTCATCAACGCCGGCATCGATTTCGTGCCGCTGGCCGATCTGCCGCCTGGTGTGCCGGTTGCGACCAATGGCGGTGCCTACGCCGAACCGATGGCGGAACACGCTTTGGCAATGGCCCTTGCCGCCGCCAAGCGCCTGCTGCCAGAGCATGCAGCCTTGTCACGCGGAGAGTTCAACCAGTTCAATCGGAACCGCATGCTGGCCGGTGGCGTTTGCGGCATCCTCGGGTTCGGTGGCATCGGCGTCGCGATGGCACGTCTTGCGCGTGGCATTGGCATGAAGGTGCACGCGATCAATCGCCGTGGCCGCAGTGAGGAGCCCACGGACTGGATCGGCACGACCGATCAGCTGGATATGCTGCTCGCCGCATCGGATCTGCTGGTCATTGCCACGCCTTTGACACCGGCAACACTCGGTCTGATCGGCGCGCAGCAGCTTGCCCGCATGAAGCAGGATGCGATCGTGGTGAACCTGGCACGCGGCGAGATCATCGACGAACGCGCCCTCTATGAGCACCTGGTCGCGAACCCTCGCTTTATGGCCTGTATCGATGCCTGGTGGATCGAGCCGGTCCGTCACGGCGAGTTCCGCATGGACCAGCCTTTCCTGTCGCTGCCCAACGTCATCGGCTCGCCGCACAACTCAGCCGCCGCGATCGCTGGAACAGGTGCCGTGGGATTGCAACGCGCGACGACCAATATCAAGCGAGCGCTCGCAGGCGAGGCGCCGCTGTACCTTGTGCCACCGGAAGATCGCATGATGTGATCGCGTCACGGTTCAAATATCGCGCGTCTGCTGCCATCATCAGCGCTGAGCCTCGAGTCGTTGGACCATGCTTCATCTCACCAAACTCGCCGTTGGCGTGCGCGACATCGACCATCTGCGCGAACTCCAGGCGGAGCGCGCGCAGACCAGTCCGCCGCTGCGTCATCGCACGCGTTCGTTCCCTCGTCGGCATCAGGAGGTGATCGACGGCGGCTCGATGTACTGGGTGATCAACGGCAGCATGTTGGTGCGGCAGCGTATCGTGCAGATCATCGAGGATCGACGCGACAATGGCGAGGCGTGCACCGGCCTGGTGCTGGATCCGAAGCTGGTTCCGCTTGCCGGGCGACCAACCAAGCCGTTCCAGGGATGGCGGTATCTGCGGCCCGAAGAGGCGCCGAAGGACCTGGCCGCGGCACCGCGGGCCAAGGGGGTCGACGCGCTGCCCCCGGCGTTGCGGCAGGAATTGCGGGTGCTCTGTTTGCTGTAAATCGGCCTTGCACGACTCTTGTGGCGCATAGGATAATGATTCCAGTCGGGTAAGAAGCCTTATTCGATCCGCCTCTCAGCCGATTCCCGTAACGCCTGCCAATCTTGGAGCCTCCCCAGTGACAACCTCGCGCAGACACCAGTTCGCCGCTACCGGCCTCGTTCTGGCGCTCGCCGCGTTCGCCGCCGTACCGGCCATGGCGGCAAGCTCGACGCCAATCCACCACAAGACCTCGCATCACACCGCGCACGCCTCGCACAGGGCGAAGTCACATCACTCCCCTTCCATGCACACCGTGGCGCATCACTCGCCGCATCATTCGACCCACAAGGTTACCGCGAGCTGACCATGCGGCTGCGCGCGTTTGCCTCAAGCAGCGCGCGCAGTCCTGCCAGGATGCGTTCCGGCGTCGGCGGACAGCCGCTGATCAGCAGGTCGACCGGCAAGGTCGTTCCCAGGCCACCTACGACGGCATAGCTGCCTTTGAAGACGCCGCCATCGACGGCGCAATCTCCCACCGCAACGACAAATTTCGGTTCTGGCATCGCCGTATAGGCTTGCTCCAGCGCCTCGGTCAGGTTGTGCGTCAGTGGGCCGGTGACCAGCAGCACGTCGGCATGGCGAGGGCTGTCCACGAAGCGCAGGCCGTAGCGTTCCAGATCGTACACGGCGCCGTTCAGGGCGCGCAGTTCGATCTCGCAACCACCGCAGCTTCCGGCATCGAGATGACGGATCGCCAGGCTGCGGCCAAGCCGGGCGTGAGCCGCGGCGTCCAGCCGGGCGGCGAGCGAGGCGGCGGTTTCAGCATCGACCGGCCGCTCCGGATCGGGGCGCCGGCGGAGGATGGGACGCCAGGTCACAGATCAACTCCAGACGTCGGCAATTCGAAGCGCTTATTGGTCGTCAAGAGATCGTCCAGCGGGATTGCGGTGAGTGCCGCTTCCAGTTCGGGCCAGCGTGCCCAGCCCGGATCACACAGGAAAGCACTGGCGATCTGGCCGTGGTCGAGCCGCAGCCAGTGCCAGATGTCGCCGTGAGGACCAGAGGCATGGCCAATACCTTCGCCGCTCTCGTTGGGCAGCGACACGGATACCGGCCCTTCCGGCAGATCAGGCACGGGTTCGTCCAGAGCCTGCTGGAGGGCTTCCGTCCCTCCTGGAGCGATGTTGGCGGCAACACCGCCCGGAACGACGCAGTCCATCATCAGGCGGTGTCCGAAGGCGATGTTCGCGGCACGGCGCAGGGCTTCCTCGGCTGTATCATCGTCCGCCGTCGCCAAGGTGCGTTCGATGTGGGCCATCAGGTCACGCAGAGCAGCGGCACGCGGCGGGATCTCCACGCCGAGTGCCGCCTCTGTCGCACGGGCGAAGGCGATGGAGTGAGCGACCGTGGCCTCACCCACAAGGCGGGCGGCGAAACGGGCCGCGGCGCGCGCCGACTTGCCGCGGATCAACGACAGCGTGCCTTTATGGGTGTAGCCGAGGCGCGCTTCCGCCCGCACGATGGTCTCGCCGCTGACCGTCAGCCGGAGATGCGCCGCCGGCGTGATCCCGGGGCGCACCGGACCAAGCGGGACCTGGTCCAGCGTCTCGTCATCCAGCGGCAGGAATTCCGGTGATTCCGGGGCACTGGGCGACCCGGGGCGCAACGCCATCGGCACGGTGCGCGGCCAGCGCCCATGGTCAAGCCAGGGGCGTTCATCGGTGCCGCCGAGGGCTCCGTGGCCCCACAGATCGCGCACCATGCGCTCGAACCACGCGGCGAGCGGGAAGGCGGGCGACAAGGCCGGATAGGCGCCCTCCACGACATTTGTAGATACGAACAGGATCTCGTTGCTGGCTTCGCGGAACAGGGCATAGACCTGCACGGTGTCGGCCCACAGGGCGAGCAGCGACCGTGTCGACGACTCACCGAGCCGTACCCAGTCTTCGGGCGACAGCACGTGACGTGGCCATGGCGCGCAAGGCTCAATCATTCGACCACCGCCAGCACCACGACCAGGGCGACCTCCAGCCATATCGGCGTCAGCAGGATCAGTCTTGACCGTGCGGTGGGCGCTTTGACAGCGCGAGGCAAGGCACTCGTCGTCAGCAGGGCGCCCAAGCCCAGCGGCAGCAGCAGCCAACCGGACCATGCGGCCGCGGGCTCGGCCAGCAGATACAGCGCGAACAGCGGCAGGACTGCCGCGGCAAGCAAGGCAGCGTAGTACGTCGGCCCGCCGTCCCGGGATTGCAGGAGGGCGGCTCGCGCGAGTGCCAGCATGGCGATCAACCGGGGCGTTGCCGAGATGCCGAGGCCGATACCGCATTCGATCAAGCCGAGCTGCGCCACACCATAGAGCGTGACGGCCTGGCGCGGGTCGGGGCGGGCGAAAAGAAGAGCGCTGCCGCACAGCAGCGAGAACAGCCCCAGCGCCACCAGGAGCGCCGGCGCGGCCTCGGTTTGCAGGCGCATGAAGATGAGCAATGGCGCAATCGGCAGCAGGACGCTCACCAGGAGCGCGCCGGGCGACGGAGCCTCGGCGGCCGTGTCCACCAACCAGGCATGCAGCGGGGCCAGTCCGGCGACGCCACCGTAACCCAGCACGAGGAACAGCGTGGCGGGCATCGGGGCCAAGTCAAGCAACAACGTCCCGAGCAGTGCCAGCACCAGGCCAGCGCCACATGACAGGAGCAGGCGCGGCGCGACCGGGGTCGTATCGACAATCGCAGTGGCGGCAACCACGGCGATCACCAGTGCCGCCCATATCAGGATCGGCTGAGCGGCCAGCAGGGCGAGCAGGATGGCTCCGACGAGCGCAGGGCAGGCAATGCGATGCAGCCTGGGCGGTTCGTCGGCGTCTCGCGCGGCATACCAGCTCGTGGTCATCGCGATGAACGTGGTCAGGCGGACAAGATTCCCCCGCGCGTCCCATGGCAGCCCGCAGCTCAGGATGAACAGCACCGTTGCGCAGGCGGCATTGATCCATCCACCGACGCGCCATGAAGCGATCAGTGCCAGTGCCCCCGATGCAAGGAACGGCAGCGCGACGACGGCGAAGGCGAGGGTTCCGTTCACCTCCGGAGCCATGCGTGGCCCAGACAAATCGCCGGCAGCAGTGGGATTGCCGCGGCCACTACCGAGGTGAGCGGCAGGTCCGGTATCGCAGCGGCCACCAGCACCACACCGTTCTGCGCGGACAGCAATCCGATCATCGTGGTGCCTTGCGCCGCAAGCAGCAGTCCGAGGAGCACGACGGTTATGCCCGATGCGATGCCGTTGCCGAAGCTGCCGAACCCGGCAGCTGCCACGACCAGCAAGACGGCCGCAAGCAGCCATGAGCGCGGCGATGGCGCGGATAGCACGGCATCCGCAAGCACGCGCCATGCGACAAGCGGAACAGCAACGGCATTCAGCACCAGAGCGGCCGGAGCGAAGCCGGATCCGCTCGCACCAAGTGCCACTGCTGCGCACATACCCTGGAGGCTGCAGAACCACAGCGCCGTCTCGATACGGCGGGCACACAGCAGGCCGATGGACAGCAGCGCCGCAAGGACTGCGGCAAACGCGCTCACGCTGTCCCCATGGTGCTGAACAGCAAGACAATCGCCACTACGCAGAGCAGCATGGCGATGCCGAGCATGCCGGCCGCGCGCGGAAGTTTCAGCCGTTCCTGCATGGCGCGCAGGATGGTGATGCCGAGCGCGAACAGGGCTGTGCGTGCCAGCCAGCTTGCCAGGCCGAGCAACCACGCTGCGGGTCCCGCGTCGGATGCCGCCATGCCGAAGGGCAGGCTTATGGCACCGAGCAGGTTGAACCAGAGCAGCAGGCGCAGCATGTCGGCGGCCTCGACGAAGGCCAGATCCATGCCGGATAGCTCGAGTGCCAGCGCGTCGTGTCGGAGCGCGCCGGCATCGACGAGGCCAGCGAGGGCGACGGCCACGCCGGCGGGAATGAGGCTGCTGTTGGCGTCGAGCTGGGTTGCGGCGATCTGGTCGAGGTTGGTGCTGCCGCCCGTAAGAGCAAACGCGAAGATCGCGAGCAGCAGGGCCATGTCGATGCCGCACCCGAGCAGCATCGTGCGGCTGGCAGCCAGCCCGGTGATCGCGGTGCCGGCGTCCATTGCCAACAGCGCCTGGGCCGCGCGTGCCAACGCCAGTAGCCCGGCGATGGCCACAAGATCCGCGAACGGCGACAGGATCATCTCGCGCGTGAAAGACGGGACCAGGCACGCCGCGATCGTGACGGCGGCCACGAAGGCGGTCGGTGCGAACTCCGTCAGGCGGGATGCGCTCTCTGCGATGACGGGCTGCTTCCAACGCAGGCGCGCCAGGTCCCGCCAGGGCTGGATGATCGGCGCACCGCTGCCGCGGCCGGTCAGACGCGCCTGCAACCACGCCATGACACCGGCGAGCGTCGGAGCTGCCGCCGCGATCAGGGCGATGTGCAGGCATTCGGCCAGGAACCCGATCAGCGCCGTCATGACGCAATCAGCCAGGCGGCAATGGCGGCCACGATCGCAATCAATGTGAGTGGAACAGGGGCGCGGGCGAGGATGATTCCCGCCGTCTCCACCAGAGCACGGCAGCGGGCTGACCATGCCTCCAAGGGCAGGACAGGGATGGCTGGCAGCCGGCGCCGGATCGGTTCGATGAAGGAGGCGGGGCCGACCTGGGTCGCGGGATCGCCGAATGGCAGCCACGACGGGGGAGCGGCAAATCCATCCATCCAGGCGGCCTCGCGTCGACGTTCGCGCGCCCCGCCCTGGCGGCGGAGCCACGTGGCAACGCCACCGACGAGCGCCAGCAGAATCGCAATGACAGTGGCGGAATAAGCAGGACCCAGATCGAGCGGCGCGACTGTGCCGCCCGTCCATGCCAGGGCAGGGAGGAGTGCCAGGTCGGGGACGAAGCCAAGCACCAGCACCAGGCCTGCCAGGGCGGCGAGCGCCAGGTGCGTCGGTCGGGGTCCTTCCTCGGCGACGGCGCTGCGCGGCGTGCGCGGGCGCCCGAGAAAGGCCGTGCCGAACAACCGGACGGAAGCCACCGTGGCAAGCGCCATCGATGTTGCCGTGGCCGCAGCACAGAGAGCGACAAACACCTGCAGGCCGATCCCATCCGCTCTCGCGGCAGTCAGCAGTGCCTGGAAGACCAGCCAGAAGGCCGCGAAACCGAGGCCAGGCGGCACGAATGACAGTGCAAACAGGCCGGCAAGGCAGCAGGCTGACGTTGCCGGCATGCCTCGGATCAAGCCCCCCAACCTGTCGAGGCGGCGGGTGCCCGCAGCATGTTCCACGTCATCGGCAACGCGCAGGAAAAGTGGCTCGCACAGGGCCAGGCACGTCACGGACAGCCAGGCCGCCTCGAGAGCCAGCGTCGTCAGGGCCGGCAGATCGACGATACGTCCCAGCAAGGCGATGCCGAGTGCCATGATCGCGAGGCAGAACTGGTGCAGCACGCTGGCAGCGAGCGAGGTGTGGAGGGTTGGCGCCAGCGCCGCTCTCAGTGTGGTGGCAATGGCGCCAGCGGCACCGGCGATCAGCAATGGGAGTGTCCACCAGATGGACTCCGGGGGGCCGCAGAGGTCGAGCAGCACCCGCAACAAGAGATAGGCGGCGAGCAACGGGGCGACCGCCAGGAGGGCAGCCGCGGCAATCAACGTCAGCGCCAGGACGGCCGCCACCTGCGCCGCATCCGGTGGGGCTGCCGATCGGATCGCATCGAAGTCGCCACCGTGGCCCAACAGGGCGAACGCTGCGATCAGGCTGACGATTGCCAGCGCCGGTCCGATACTGCTCGCACCTCTGCTTCGTATTGTTGCCGCTGCCACGCCGACGGCCAGCATCAAGGCATTCCCGGAGATCAGGGCCAGGGCGGTTCCGGCGAGCGCAACCTGTCTGCTATCGGCGCGCAGCGTGTTCGCAACACCGGCCAATAACAGGAAGCTCGCCCCCATCGGATCGAGCTGGAGCCGCAATGGTGGCGCGAGCACCGATTCCATGTCGGGAAAAACGAGTGAGACACAGGCAAGAATCGCCATTGCCGCAGCGATACCTGTGGCGCAGAACTGCGCCATGCGCGCCGGCACCCGCGAACCGACGGCCGCCAGCACCACCTGTGCTGCAATAAGAATCGCCAGCAGGATCAGGACCACAGAAACACCGGCGCGGGGCGCGACTCGCTCACGCCTGCAAGGATAGCAGCCCTATGAAATATCGAGCGACTGCTTGCGCGACGGCGGCGGATGCGCGGAGTCGATCTCGGCCAGGTCCTCTTTCGTCAGGGAAATGGCGCCAGCCGCGGCGTTTTCGCGCACATGGGCCGGGTCGCTCGCCTTCGGAATCGAGATCACATTGGCGTGCCGCATGGACCAGGCGATGGCAATCTGTGCCGGTGTCGCGTTGTGGCGCTTCGCGACGGCAGCCAGCGCTTTCGATCGCAGCAGCGAGCCGCCCTGGCCGACAGGCGAATAGGCCATCACGGGCATCTTATGCTCGGCGCTCCAGGACAGCAGGTCGAATTCGATGCCTCGACTGCCGATGTGGTACAGCACCTGGTTGGAGGCGCAGTGCGCGCCGTCCGGCAGGCGCACCAGACCCTGCATGTCGCGTGTGTCGAAGTTCGATACGCCCCAGTAGCGGATCTTGCCGGCAGCGCAGAGTTTCTCGAAGGCTTCCACGGTCTCGGCCAGCGGATGGCTGCCGCGCCAGTGCAGCAAATAGAGGTCGATCCGATCGGTGCGCAGCCGCTTCAGGCTGCGATCGCAGGCCGCCGGTACGCCGTCGCGCGAGGCGTTGTGCGGATACACCTTGCTGACGATGAACAGATTGTCGCGCTGGCCCGCCGACGCTTCGGCGACAACCTCCTCAGCGCCGCCGTTGCCGTACATCTCGGCGGTGTCGATCAGGGTCATGCCGAGTTCGATACCGAGCTTCAGCGCGGACACTTCGGCCTTCGCCGCACCGCCGCGCTCGCCCATGTGCCACGTGCCCTGGCCCAACGCCGGCACCTGGGTGTCATCCGGCAACGTTACCGTGCGCATCATTCCGCCCTTTCCTCAGCGATCCGCAGCACGCGGAGGAAATTGCCGCCCCACAACGCGGCGATCTCCTGCCGGTCATAGCCACGGCGGAGCAGCTCCACCGTGATGTTCGCGCTCTCGGAGGCATCGCGCCAGCCCGTGAAGCCGCCGCCGCCGTCAAAATCCGAAGAGATGCCGACGTGCTGGATGCCAATGCGACGCACGGCGTAATCGACGTGGTCGGCGAAGTCGCGCACGGTGACGGCGTCGGGCTTCGCGTCCTTTTTCAGGAATGCGGCGACGGCGGTGATCTGGATCACGCCGCCGACGTCGCGCAG
>DATJJM010000110.1:0-26222 GCA_035492535.1 Acetobacteraceae bacterium
GCGGGCAAGGCTTCCATCGCCTCCGCCCCCAGGAACACCTTCCGCTGCGGTCTGATCCGCTTGTTCCGCTCTGGGCGCAGGCCCTTCGCTCACTCCCGCAGCACGATCTTCCGCACCGGCCGGCTGCTGGCGCTATCAGCGTCGGTCACCAGCTCGGCGCTGCCCGCCAGGCCGCCACACTCATCATGGCGCATGCGCGCGAGGATCTGACGTAGCAACCTGTCGCGCCAGCCAGCCGCGTGCGCCTCGTTGATGAACTGGACCTTGCCGCAACGGTCGCAGGTGATCCGCAGGAGCCACGACGGGAAGGCAGCGAACGGCTCGTTCACCGCCTCGGCACCAGTGGGCAGCGCTTGGTCGCCATAGGACCGCCAGTGCCGCGCCGGGGGGCCCCGGAAGCTCATGACGTGCCTGTGGTGGTCACCGTGCATGGAGGCATCATGCCTCACCTGTGGCCCGACGGACCAGTTCCCGGAACCGCTCGTCGGCGGCATCGCCGCGGCGCTGGTGCTCCTCCGCAGTCATGTCGGGCGCATCACCGAACCGGCCGGGCTTTCGCTTCACGGTGACGATCCTGGGCTGATTGGATCGGTCGTTTCGCTCGACCAATCCGGCTTGTTGGTCCCCTGCCCGAGCGATCCGGCTGACTTTCAGCGGCACCGTCTTCTTCCGCTTAGGCGGGCGCTTGTAGCGGTGGACAGTGTGCACGATGCGGGCCATCGCCGATCCTTGTTGCACATCCGGGGCGCCCTGGGCCGAATCGATAGCGCAGGCGATCATTGATTGAGTGCAATTGATTTGGTTGAATGCAATCGGTTGGCGCCCTCGCCAAGCCCAGATAGGTCCGTCGAGGGCTGGGGCGGTGGAAACTTCATGAGACGCCAAGTAGCCGGTTGTGTGATGTGCCTGTTGCTTGCCACGGCAGCTTGCTCAACTCCTGTCATCATGTTGAGAAATGACACGAACGGACAAGTTGCGCGGTGCGGGGGAGACGTTTCCTCCTCGATTGCGGGAGGTTTGATTGGATACAGCATACAGAAGGGAAGCGATGCGGATTGCGTGAGGGATTACGAGGCGCAAGGCTTTAAACGCACCAACTGATTGCCTTTCCCGGCCGCCTGCCGACGTGCACCACGGCCTACATGCGCAGTAACGCCATGGAATGCGATTTTGGAGGCCCATTGGACGCCCGATATGTGGAAGATGGCGCGCCCTACTGGATTCGAACCAGTGACCCACAGCTTAGAAGGCTGTTGCTCTATCCAACTGAGCTAAGGGCGCATCCAGTGCTCAGCAAACACTGCCATGTAGCACGCGCGACGGAACGTGTCAGTCTGCCAGCGTCACCGGAAAGTAAGCGCACTCGCCACCATGTGATTGCTGTTTTGCAATGTTTCGCCGAATTACAGTTCTCTCTGGCGCCCTCGCACAACAGGCGTGTTGTACCTTGGCCTGACCCGATGCGTCGTAGCCACGACAACGCCAACAACAACCACCTACGTTACGGCGGCCCCAGCGACCGTTGTGATTCCCATGGTTCCCACGACGACGATCATCGGTACGCCTTAGACATGGTTGGTGTTGCCCAAGCCCCCGGTTGGTGTCCGAATACGGGCCACATCAATCGGAGGAAACACCAGTGCCCGAAACAGGCAACGCACGCGGCGACTATCCCGGGCTGACCTATCGGAACGATACGGACCTGGCAGAGTGGCTCGCCAGGCGCCCGCGTGAAACGGCACTCGAACCCGATCTGCCGATCATCGACCCGCACCACCATTTCTGGGACACGCCGCACCGCGGACACTACTTCTTGCCGGAACTCCTCGCCGATACCGGCGGCGGCCACAACATCGTCGCCACAGTTTTCCTCGAATGCCAGGCGATGTATCGCAAGCAAGGCCCCGCCGAGATGGCGCCCGTCGGCGAAGTGGAATTCGTCAACGGCATCGCGGCGATGGCCGCGTCAGGCACGTACGGACCCTGCCGCGTGGCCGAGGCGATCATCGGTCACGCCGACCTGACACTCGGCGCGCGGGTGCGGGACGTGCTGGAGGCCCAACTCCGCGCCGGCGGCGGACGGTTCCGCGGCATCCGTTATGGCGTGTCCTCGGATGCCAGCCCAGCGATCAGCAAGTTCGTCTCACGCGTGGTGCCCCCGCACCTGGTGCGCGATCCGACCTTCCGGCAGGGATTCGCGCAGCTGGCCGCGCTCGGGCTGAGCTTCGAGTCCTGGCAGTATCATCCGCAACTGCCCGACGCGATCGACCTGGCGCAGGCGTTCCCGGACACCACGATCATCCTGAACCATGTGGGCGGCGTCCTGGGTGTGGGCCCCTATGCCGGCCACCGCGAGGAGATCCGCGCCAGCTGGCAGAAGGACATCGCCGAACTGGCGAAATGCCCGAACGTCAACGTGAAGTTGGGCGGCATCGGCATGACCTCGTTCGGCTTCAACTTTCACGAACGAGGCGTGCCGCCGAGCTCCCAGGACCTCGCCGCGGCGTGGCGCCAATACGTCGAGCCGTGCATCGAGGCGTTCGGGCCGAACCGCTGCATGTTCGAAAGCAACTTCCCGCCCGACAAGCAATCCTGTGGCTACACAGAGCTGTGGAACGCCTTCAAGCGGATCACAGCTGGCGCGTCCGCGGCGGACAAGGCCGCGCTCTACGCCGGGACAGCGGCACGGGTTTATCGGCTGACGTCTGCGGCATAAGCCACATCTCCCCCTCCCCTTGCGGGAGGGGACAGGGGGAGCGGCGACCTCCCCCACAACCCCTCCCCATTTTGTCACTTGCATATTGATAGTGACCGTTCTATGTAGCTTGCATCCTGCAAGTCACGGGACGAGACATGCAACGCAAGAGTTTCGACACGATGCCGTGCCCGATCGCCCGCAGCCTGGAGCGCGTCGGCGAGTGGTGGAGCATCCTGATCCTTCGGGACGCTTTCCGCGGCCTGAGCCGGTTCGACCAGTTCCAGGCTAGCCTCGGCATCGCGCCCAATATGCTGACCAGGCGGCTGAACGCGTTGGTGGAAAGCGGCCTCCTGGAGAAGCGCGCCTATAGCGAGCACCCGCCCCGCCATGAGTACATCCTGACCGAGCGCGGCCGCGACTTCCGCCCGGTGCTGTGGGCACTCCTTGCCTGGGGCAACAAGCATTTCGCGCCGGACGGTCCCAGCGTGGTCGTCGTGGACAGCGAGACCGGTGAGGTCGCCGACCCGGTCCTGGTCGATCGAAAGAGCGGCCGCCCTTTGGTCGAGCCTGACTTCCGCTCTCACTACATGAGGCCGCAGCCATGAGCGACCAGGCCATTGCCGCGCGTGGCGACATCCTCGCGCCGCCCCAGGTGCGCGCGTCGCGGATCTCGCGCAAGCAGCTTCTGATCGCCGCAGCCGCCCTCGTGGTGGGAATCGGAGCCGCCGCTTACGGCTACCATTATTGGACAGTCGGACGCTTCATCGAAAGCACCGACGACGCCTACGTCGGCGGCGACGTAACCGTGATCGCGCCGAAGGTGCCGGGCTTCATTGCCAAAGTGACGGTGACCGACAATCAGGCAGTGCATGCCGGCGACCTGCTGGTGAAGCTTGACGACCGCGACTATCGCGCAGCGCTGGCCAAGGCTGAGGCAGCGGTCGCGGGGCAGCACGCCACCTTGGAGAACCTCGCCGCGCAGCGCAGCCTGCAGCAGGCCGTCATCGCCCAGGCACAGGCCGAACTGACCGCGACCGCGGCCGAGATCGTACGGTCGAAGGACGACGTGGATCGCTATCGGACGCTGGCCCAGGACCACGCTGCGTCATTGCAGCGCTCGCAGCAGGCCAACGCCGATTACCAGAAAGCGCTGGCCGCTGATGCCAAGGCACACGCGGCACTGGACGCTGCACAGCGGCAGATCGTTGTGATCGAGACGCAGCGGCAGCAAACAGTGGCCGCGTTGGCCGCAGCGGTCGCAGATCGCGATACAGCGCAGCTCAATCTCGGCTACACTGAGCTTCGCGCACCGATCGACGGCACGGTCGGCAACCGCAGCGCGCGTGATGGCGCCTATGCAACTGTAGGTTCGCAGCTGATCTCGTTGGTGCCGGCGCACGGGCTGTGGGTGGACGCCAACTTCAAGGAGAACCAGCTCGCGCACATGCACGCCGGGCAACCGGTGACGATCGAGGCCGATGTGCTGCCGGATCACACCTTCCATGGCCGCGTCGCCAGCCTGGCCCCCGCCACAGGTGCCGTGTTCAGTGTCCTGCCAGCCGAGAACGCAACCGGCAACTTCACCAAGATCGTTCAGCGCGTGCCGGTGCGCGTAATACTGAATGGTGATGGCGCGGAACTGGGCCTGCTGCGGCCTGGTCTGTCCGTCACTGCCAATGTTGACGAGCGATGAGCACCACCACGGCCGAGATCCGGATCCCGCCGGCATCCGAGCTGGCGATGTCGACAAAGGTGCTTGCCTTCGCATCGATGAGTATCGGCTTCTTCATCGCACTGCTGGACATCCAGATCGTATCGGCCTCGCTGGCAAACATCGGCGGTGGGCTATCCGCGGGCGCTGATGAGATCGCCTGGGTGCAGACCAGCTACCTGATTGCCGAGATCGTGGTGATCCCATTGTCCGGCTGGCTGACGCGCGTGTTCTCCACGCGCTGGCTGTTCTGCGCCTCAGCGGCGGGATTCACTGTCACCAGCCTGCTTTGCGGCTGGGCGTGGAACATCGAGAGCATGATCGTGTTCCGCGCGATGCAGGGCTTCCTCGGCGGCTCGATGATCCCCACCGTATTCACCACGGCATTCTATTACTTCAACGGCCAGCAGCGCGTGATCGCTGCGGCGACAATCGGCTGTATCTCGTCTCTGGCCCCCACATTGGGCCCGACGATCGGCGGCTGGATCACCGACAATTACTCGTGGCACTGGCTGTTCTTCATCAACTTGGTCCCCGGCATCTTCGTCACCATCGTGGTACCGATGCTGGTGCGTGTGGACCGGGTGAACCTGTCGCTGCTGCGCGGTGCCGACTATCTCGGCATGGCGCTGATGGCGGTGTTCCTCGGCTGCCTCGAATATACGCTCGAGGAAGGCCCGCGCTGGGACTGGTTCGGCGATGCGACCATCCGCGCCACGGCATGGATTTCCGGCATTGCAGGCCTCGGCTTCATCTGGCGCAGCATGACCTATAGCGAGCCCGTGGTTGACCTGCGCGCACTGAAAGACCGCAACTTCGCACTGGGATGCTTCTTCTCCTTCATCACCGGCATCGGGATTTTCGCGACGATCTACCTGACGCCGCTATTCCTCGATCACGTACGCGGCTTCAGCGCGCTGCAGATTGGCGAGGCCGTGTTCACCACCGGCGTGTTCCAGGTTTGCGCGATCCCCTTCTATGCCGTGCTGACCCGCTTCGTTGACCTGCGCTGGCTGATGATGTTCGGCCTGGCCTGCTTCGGCATCAGCATGTGGAACTTCACCCCGATCACACACGACTGGGGCGCCGAGCAGCTGCTGCTGCCGCAGGCCTTCCGCGGCTTCTGTCAGCAGTTCGCAGTGGCGCCAGTGGTAACGCTGACCCTGGGCGGCATCGCCCCCGAGCGGCTGAAGTTCGCCTCAGGCCTGTTCAACCTGATGCGCAACCTGGGTGGTGCCATCGGCATCGCGACCTGCGGCACGATCCTGAACGATCGCACCAACCTGCACTTCCTGCGTCTGGCCGAGCACCTCAACAGCAGCAACGTGGCCATGGAACACTGGATCGCCCGGATAGGCGACACCAGCGGCCATGTCGTGGCACTGAAACGCCTCTGGGCGCTCACCATGCGCGAGGCACAGACACAGACCTTTGCCGATGCGTTCTTCGTCATCATGCTGTGTTTCGTCGTTGCGACCGCGATGGCACCGCTGATGCGCAAGGTCGCGCTGGTCGCCAAGCCGGCGGACGCTCACTGAGGAGATGCAGATGGAACAGCGCACAGTTGCGGTGATCGGCGCAGGCGATTTCATCGGCAGCGCCATCGCCCGCAAATTCGCCGCCCAGGGCTTCACCGTATTCGCCGGCCGACGCAACGGCGAGAAGCTGGCCGAACTGGTGAAGGAATCAGGCGGACGGATCCTCGGACGCTCGCTCGATGCGCGTAAGGAAGAGGATATCACCGCCTTCCTGCGTGAGGCCGATGCCTTCGCACCGCTGGAAGTGTGCATCTTCAATCCCGGCGCCAACGTGCATTTCCCGCTGGTCGAGACCACCGAGCGCGTGTTCCGCAAGGTGTGGGAGATGGCGTGCTATGGCGGCTTCCTCACCGGCCGCGAAGCCGCACGGCTGATGCTCCCCCGCGGACGTGGCGCGATCTTTTTCACCGGCGCGACGGCAAGTCTGCGCGGCGGCGCAGGGTACGCGGCGTTCGCGTCGGCCAAGGCAGGACTGCGCGCAGTCGCACAAAGCGCCGCGCGCGAACTCGGACCGCAGGGCATCCACGTGGCGCACCTGATCATCGATTCCGGTGTGGACACCGAGTGGGTGCGCAACCGCATCCGCGAGCGCGAGGGCGAGGCCGGCTTGCAGAACCCTGATCGGCTCATGCAGCCCGCGTCAGTCGGCGAGGCGTATTGGCAGTTGTATCAGCAACCCAAGGACGCCTGGACGTTCGAGATGGACATCCGCCCATTCGGGGAGAAATGGTGATGCGCGTCGAATTCCACTTCGATTTCGGCAGCCCGAATGCGTATCTGAGCCATCTGGTCATCCCGCAGATCGAGAGCAGAACCGGCACGCGGTTCGAATACGTGCCGATCCTGTTGGGCGGCGTGTTCAAGCTGACCAACAACCGGTCGCCGGCTGAAACTCTGGTGGGGATCAGGAACAAGCCGGAATACCAGCTGCTGGAGACAGCGCGCTTCGTGAAGCGCCACGGGATCACGCGATACCAGCGAAACCCGTTCTTCCCCGTGAACACATTAACGCTGATGCGTGGTGCGATCGCAGCGCAGAGGCTGGGTGTGTTCGAACGGTATGTCGACGAGGTCTATCGCCACATGTGGGCAGAACCCAAGAAGATGGACGACCCCGCGGTGCTGCGCGCGGCATTGGCGGAATCCGGGCTTGATGCCGGGGCGATCCTGGAGCTGGTGCAGACGGCTGACGTCAAGGATGAGCTTCTGGCGAACACCCAGCGCTCCGTGGAGCGGGGCACATTCGGCTCACCCACATTCTTTGTCTGTGACGAGATCTACTTCGGCAAAGACCGCCTGCGGGACGTCGAAGAAGCGATCAGTCTGCGCTGACTGTCATTTGGATCGCGCCCTGAAGCGCCGGATCAGCGCATTGGTGGAACTGTCGTGCGCCAGCTTCGGTTCGGTCGCGCCGTCCAGTTCCGGGATGATCCGCTGGGCCAGCACCTTGCCCAACTCCACGCCCCACTGATCGAACGAGTCGATCCCCCAGATGGTGCCCTGGGTGAACACGCTGTGTTCATACAGCGCCACCAGCGTGCCCAGCGCGAACGGCGTCAGCGCGTCGGCAAGGATGGTGTTGCTCGGCCGGTTGCCTTCCATCACGCGGAACGGACTCTGGAACGCCGGCGAGCCCTCAGCCTCCAGCTCCGCCAGCGTCTTGCCGAATGCCAGCGCCTCGGTCTGCGCAAACATGTTGGCCATCAGCATGGCATGCTGATGCGCCAGCGGGCTGAGCGGCTTGCAGAAGCCGATGAAGTCGCAGGGCACCAGCTTCGTGCCCTGGTGCAGCAACTGATAGAATGAATGCTGGCCGTCGGTGCCTGGCTCGCCCCAGATGATCGGCCCAGTCTGCGTCGTCACCACCTTGCCGTCCAACCCGACATGTTTGCCGTTGCTCTCCATCTGCAACTGCTGGAGATAGGCCGGGAAACGCGCAAGGTTCGTCGAATACGGCATCACGCCCAGGCTCTGCGCGCCGAAGAAGTTGTTGTACCAGACGGTCAGCAGCCCCAGCAGCAGCGGCAGGTTCTTTTCCGGCGGCGCGGTGCAGAAATGCTCGTCCATCGCGCGGAAGCCGGCGAGCATGTCACGGAACCCATCCGGTCCGATGGCGATCATGGTGGACAGGCCGATGGCCGAGTCCATCGAGTAGCGCCCACCGACCCAGTCCCAGAAGCCGAACATGTTGGCGGTGTCGATGCCGAATTGCTTCACGCCCTCGGTGTTGGTGGACAGTGCAGCGAAGTGCTTCGCCACAGCCGCCTCGGAACCCAGCGCATCAACCACCCACTTCCGCGCGGTCGCCGCATTGGTCAGCGGCTCCAGCGTGGTGAACGTCTTCGATGCGATCAGGAACAGCGTCTCGGCCGGATCGAGGTCATGTGTCGCCTCGACGAAGTTCGCACCATCGATGTTGGGGATGAAGCGGAACGACATCGACCGGTCGCTCAGCGGCTGCAGCGCGCGATAGGCCATCTCAGGGCCAAGATAGGACCCGCCGATGCCGATGTTGATCACCGTCTTGATGCGCTTGCCGGTATGGCCCCGCCACTCGCCGGATCGTACCCGGTTGGCAAATGCCGACATCGCGTCCAGCACGCGATGCACCTCCGGCACCACGTCCTCGCCATCAACCAGGATCCGCGTTCCCTTCGCCGCGCGCAGCGCCACGTGCAGCACGGCACGCCGCTCCGTGATATTGATCTTCTCGCCGCGGAACATCGCATCGCGACGGTCGGCCACGCCGCGCTCCTGCGCCAGTTTCAGCAGCAGGCCGATCGTCTCGTCCGTCGCGCGGTTCTTGGAATAGTCGAGATACAGGCCGGCGCCTTCCGCCACCATGCGTTCGCCGCGCTTTGCGTCATCGGCGAACAGTTTCCGCAGATGTGTGCCCTTGATGGCCTCGTAGTGCGCTTGCAGTGAGTCCCAGGCGGTCATGGCTGCCCTCTCCTTCTCAGGACTGCGACAGGTCGTGTTTCACCAGATCGGCGATCCGATCGAGCTGGATATCTCCGTGTGGATACTGCGCCAGGATCTCTGGATCGGTGGCGTAGTGGCCCTGCTTCGGAAACACCGTGGTGACACGCTTGCCCCAGATCTTCTTCATCGCATCCAGGATGCGCAGCTTGTCGTCGATCATCACGTAGCGCTGGGAAGGATAGAGCCGCTCGACATCATCGAGCTCCTCCTCCTTGTGCACATAGATCAGCACGTGCCCATCGAACACCTGCCACAGGCCGGAGCGATCCACCTTGCGCGGCTGGAATACCGCATCGCCATCCGACAGGATGACCACGGGTCCCCATTGCCGCGCATGCTTCACCGCATCCAGCGCGCCCGGATACAGCCGCTCGGCGAAGGGGTAATCGACCAGCCAGTTGGAAATGCGCAGCAGGCGTGGATCGTGCAGATCCTCCAGCCGATAGCGCTCCAGCGCGCCGAGATAATCGGCGTAGCCGAGCTCGCTGCGCAGGTTCTCGAAGATTTCCCAGTAGCGGTCACGCACCGTGGTGCCATGCTCCACGCGGATATGTACGTCGAGGTCCGCTTGTACCCGGTCGTTGTTCAGCAACGTGTTGTCCACGTCGAACAGGAAGACGACATCATGCATCAGATTTTGTCCGTCGCTTGGCCCTTGGGATTGCGCCACGGGCCATCGTGGCCGATCAGCGCTTCGGCATCCGCCGGGCCCCAGGAGCCGGGCTGATAAGGCTTCACCGGCACCACATCATCCAGGATCGGCTCGACAATACGCCATTGCGCATCGACAATATCGTCGCGGCCGAACAGCTCGTAGCGGCCACGCATCGCATCGCCCAGCAGGCGCTGATATGGCGGACGCATGTTGGGCGCCTGCTGGGTCAGCACCAGCTCGACGTCGTCGCCCACCATGCGTTCACCCGGCAGCTTCACACGCACACCCATCGCGATGTTGACGTCAGGGCTGAGACGCATGCGCACATGGTTCGACCCCGCCGGCACCAGTTCATCGAACGTCTGGCGTGGTGGACGCTTGAACTGAACGATCACCTCGGTGGCTGTCACAGGCAGGCATTTGCCGGTGCGGATAAAAATCGGCACATCAGCCCAGCGCCACGACTCGATGAACAGTTTCGCCGCGATATAGGTCTCGACCTGCGAGCCCGCCCGCACGCCCGGCACCTGCTGATAGCCAACATATTGCCCGCGCACCACGTGCGCCGCGTCCAGCGGCCGCACCGCCTTCAGCAGCGCGGCCTTCTGGTCGCGCGTCGCCTCGTGCTCCTCGCCCGTCGGCGGGTCCATCGTGAGCTGCGCCAGCACCTGGAGCAGGTGGTTCTGCAGGACGTCGCGCACGGCGCCGGTTTCGTCATAGAACCGGCCACGGTCGCTCACCCCGAAGCTCTCGGGCATGGAGATCTGGATGCTGGCGATATGGTCGCGGTTCCACAGCGGCTCGAACATCAGGTTGGCGAAGCGCGTGTAGGTGATGTTCTGCACCGACTCCTTGCCGAGATAGTGGTCAATGCGCAGGATGTTCTCGCCGGTGAAATACTTGCCGAGCAGTCGGCTCAGCGTTCGTGCCGTCTCTCGGTTGTGGCCGAATGGCTTTTCGATCACCAGCCGCGCTTCCGCTTCCGCGGCACCCGACTTCGCCAGCGCTTCCGCCACGGTGGCGAACAGGCTTGGCGGCACGGCGAGGTAATGCAGCGGGCGCTTGGCACCGCCAAGTTGCTTGTGCAGTTCCTGGAAGGTGGCCGGGTTGTTGTAGTCGCCGTCCACGTAGCGGAGCAGCTCCATCAGCCGGGCCTGTGCCTTCGGATCGTTGATGCCCGCGTGCTTCAGGCTGTCGGCCGCGCGCTCTTTCAGCTGGTCCAGGCCCCAGTCAGCCTTGGCGACGCCGATAATCGGGACATTCAGGTCCTCGTCGCGGACCAGGCCGAGCAGGGACGGGAAGATCTGCTTGTACGCCAGGTCGCCAGTGGCGCCGAAAAAGACGATCGCATCCGACTGGACCTCGTGCATCTTGGATACCTCTGGCTCATCCCCGCGGCCGGCACCTTAAGGGGTCTGGTGGCCGCCGTCTTGTTCGGATTTGCGACATTGGTATCCAGGGCCATAGGGCCGAACCGGCCCGAACCTCACGTATCTGTGTTGGCGGCGGACCGCCCGGCGTGCCAAGAGAGGCCTGTTTCCATCATACAGCGACTCGCATGGACCAGGTTCGCACGCGTCAGCGGCCGGCGGCGGAGGCAACCGCCGAGTTGATCGCGGTGATCGTCGCGGTCACCGGCGAGGCCCCTCGCGTGCTGACCATCGCGGATGGCTCAGCGCTGCCATCCGGACCGTTCGAGGTGACGCACCGGTCGCTGCAGGCCGGCATGCGATCCTGGGTGGAGCAGCAGACGCACCATCCGCTCGGCTATGTCGAGCAGCTTTACACCTTCGCCGACAGAGACCGGACGCGGACCGGCAAGAGGCTCGTGGCGATCAGCTACCTGGGGCTCACCCGGGAAGCCAGGACGTCCGACGAGCCCGGTGTGACCTGGCAGAGCTGGTACCGCTATTTCCCCTGGGAAGACTGGCGCGGCGGCGCCCCGGCGATGGTCGAAACGATCGGGACGCGGCTGAAGGCATGGGCCGAAGCCGCGGACGACGCCACAACCCGGCGCGACCGGCTGCGCCGGATCGGCGCGACCTTCGGCCCGACGCTGAACGAGGAGCTGATCCTGCAGCGCTACGAGCTGCTGTGGGAGGCAGGTCTGGTGCCGGAATCGCCCACGGCACGGGAGCCGATCGACGGGCTCGCCATGACACACGACCATCGTCGCATCCTGGCCACCGGGATTGCCCGGCTGCGCGCGAAGATCAAATACCGCCCCGTGGTATTCGAGCTGATGCCACCCCGGTTCACCTTGCTGCAATTGCAACGAGCGGTCGAGGCGCTGGCGGGACGCCTGCTGCACAAGCAGAATTTCCGCCGCGTGATCGAACAACAGGACTTGGTCGAGGAGACCGGGGAGATCACCACGGAAACCCGCGGGCGGCCGGCCAAGCTGTTCCGGTTCCGCCGCGATGTGATCTCGGAACGCGCCGTGGCCGGAAGCAAGTTGCCGCTGGCGCGTTAGCGGCGCCGATCCCGTTCTAAACCGATACCTCTTGACATCCTTATGCTCATCACTAGCATAAGAGAGGAAATGCTCACTTGGAGCATAAGGAGGCTGTCCAAATGTCGCATACCGAGGCCTTGGCCCGCACCGCCCCGCTCTACCAACGGGTGAAGTCCGTCATCCCGCCGATGGAGTGGCCGGTGTTCGCCGACGACGTCGATGCGATCCTGACGCTGAAGCGCCAGCGCAACGCGGTGATCCTGGGCCACAACTACATGACGCCGGAGATCTTCCATTGCGTCTCCGACATCGTCGGCGACAGCCTGGCGCTGGCCCGCGAAGCGATGCGGGTGGACGCCGACGTGATCGTGCTGGCCGGCGTCCACTTCATGGCCGAGACCGCCAAGCTGCTGAACCCGACCAAGACCGTGCTGATCCCGGACCAGCGCGCCGGCTGCTCGCTGGCGGAATCGATCACGGCGGCCGACGTGCGGCTGCTGCGCGAGCGCTATCCCGGCGTCCCCGTGGTGACATACGTCAACACGTCGGCCGCGGTGAAGGCAGAGTCCGACATCTGCTGCACCTCTGGCAACGCGCGCAAGGTGATCGAATCGCTCGGCGTGGACCGGGTGATCATGCTGCCGGACGAATACCTGGCGCAGAACATCGCCGCGCAAACCGGCGTGAAGATCATCACCTGGGCCGGCCATTGCGAGGTGCATGAACGCTTCACCGCGGCGCAGATCCGCTCGCTCAGGGCCGACAACCCGGGCGTCGTGGTGCTGGCACATCCGGAATGCCCGCCCGAGGTGGTGGCCGAGGCCGATTTCACCGGCTCGACCGCCGATATGTCCGGCTACGTGGGCAAGCAGAAGCCGGCGAAGGTGGTGCTGATCACCGAGTGCTCGATGGCCGACAACGTGTCGGTGCATCACCCCGATGTGGAGTTCGTGCGGCCGTGCAACCTGTGCCCGCACATGAAGCGAATCACGCTGGCGAATATCCGCACGGCGCTCGAGGAGATGCGCCACGAGGTAACGATCGACCCCGCGATTGCCGGACGCGCACGCCAGGCCGTCGAGCGGATGCTTGCGGTCAAGTGAATCACCTCGCCTCGCCCACGAAGTGGGAGAGGTCGGCGCAAAGCGCCGGGAGAGCGTGCGACACCATGGAGACTAGAATGATACCTCCCCTTCCCCTGATCATGGTCGAACCAACGGTGCGCGCGGCGCTGCTGGAAGACCTGGGGCGCGCCGGCGACCTGACGACGGATGCGATCGTGCCAGCAAGCGCGCGCACAGAATGTGCCCTGATGGCGCGCCAGCCCGGCGTGGTTGCCGGCCTGGACTACGCCGCGACCGCTTTCCGTCTGATCGACCCCGCGATCGAGCTGCTGGTGGAACGCGCCGATGGCAGCCGGCTGAAACCAGGTGACCTGATCGCCATCATCCGCGGGCCGGCCCGCGGCATCCTGACCGCAGAACGCACGGCGCTGAATTTCCTGTGCCATCTGTCGGGCGTGGCGTCGGCGACGCGCGGCATCGTCGATGCGATCGTCGGGACAAAGTCGCAGGTGGTCTGCACGCGCAAGACCATGCCCGGGCTGCGCGCGGCGCAGAAATACGCGTTACGCGTCGGCGGCGGATCAAACCACCGGTTCGGTCTGGATGACGCAGTGCTGATCAAGGACAACCACGTGGCGATCGCCGGTGGGGTCCGCGCCGCGGTGGAGCGCGCACGGGCTGGCGTCGGCCATCTGGTCAAGATCGAACTGGAGGTGGACACGCTGGCGCAGCTACGCGAAGCGATGACGCTGCCAGTGGACGCAGTCCTGCTCGACAACATGGGCCCCAACATGCTGCGCGAGGCAGTGGAGATCGTCGGCGGGCGGGCCATCACCGAAGCATCGGGAGGCATCCGGCCGGATACCGCACCCGCGATCGCGGCGAGCGGCGTGGACCTGCTGTCGGCAGGCTGGCTGACACATAGCGCGCAGGTCCTGGACATCGGCCTGGATCATCGGGGATAGCACCGGGGACCCGGCCATGCCCCACGGCCTGCGCTTCTTCACCATGATCCTGCCGAACCAGCCCTGGCCGGAACTGCTCCGCCGCTATCGCCATCTGGAACAGCTCGGCTTCGATCTCGCAGCATTCGCCGACCACTTCGTGGACTGGACAGGCGGCAAGGGCCACTGGTTCGAGTGCTTCTCGCTCCTAACTGCGGTCGCGGCGCACACAAGCCGCATCAGGCTGGGTGCCTATGTGGCGCAGATCCCGCTGCGCAACCCGGCACTCCTTGCGCATCAGGCGCTCACCATCGATCACGTATCGAACGGACGCCTTGAACTCGGTCTCGGGCTTGGCCTGCCGACCGATCCCTCTTACGCGATGATGGGATTGCCGAACTGGAGCAATCGCGAACGTGTCGCGCGGTTCCCCGAATACGTCCAGCTCGTCGATCGCTTGTTGCGACACGACGTCACCACGTATCATGGCAGGCATTATCAGGCTGATGCCGCTGTCACCCAGCCTCGTCCGGTCCAGCAGCCGCGACCGCCGCTCGTCATCGCGGCGATGGGACCGATCATGCTGAGGCACGCAGCACAGTATGCCGATACCTGGAACAGCATCAGCTTTGCCGACACATTCGACGCTCAGCTCAAGGAAACGCGCGAGCGCACGCGTCAGATCGACGAGCACTGCGCCAAGATCGGACGCGATCCCGCCACGCTGCGTCGATCCTACCTGATGCTCGACGTGCAGGCCCGCCGGTCACGCGGACCGGTCAACTACTACGCATCGAAGCAGGCGTTTGCCGACATGGTGCAACAGGTCGTGGAATTGGGAGTGTCGGACATCGGCCTGTATTACCCAGTCCGCGACGACGAAGTTGTAAGGTTTGAAACCATCGCGACACAGGTCATTCCCGAGTTGAAGCGGGAATTCACGGCCATCGAGGGCCGGCGCAACAATTAACAGTTGCCGTTATTACAAATAACTGATATTCTGCCGCGTCTCTGGCTCATCGAGGTTCGCACATGGACATTGCCAAGCGCTTTCCGCAACTGCCAGAGACGGTACTGCGTCACATGATCGATGACATGTGCAGCATGCTTCCCCCGCCGGAGCCCGACACGCCGGAGAACCGCGAGAGGTTCCGCCAGGCGGCCATCAACGAATTCATCGCGCTGGATCCTTTCGACATCTTCGACGCCATGGCGGCTAAGAGCATTGTTATTTCCGAGGCGCTGGCCTGGGAATGCTCACAAAACGCCCGGAAACCTGTTCTCGACCTCAAGCTGGCCGGCCGCTGGAGCTCGCTGGCAGAAAATCATCTGCGCCTGGCACTGAGCATGCGCCGCGATATCGAAAGGCGCCGCAAGAAGCGGCTGAAGGAGGCGCAGAAGAAGGCGGCGACAGCGAAGCGCGAGCAGTGGCCGCTCGTGCTCACGCCGACGGGCGTTTCATTGCGTGATCCACCGCCACGCCAACCAATGACCCAGGAGCAAAGGGCCGCGCGCATCCGCGCATTGCGCCTGCATCTGGTCGAGGTGCCCCCAACGCGTCATTAATAGCGAATGCAGTATGTCGTTCGCGTCCTTGGGCACGATGACGCACCGGCGTTTCGCCGGGTGCGGTTGGAGGCGCTGCGGTTGCATCCCGAGGCGTTTACCTCGTCCTATGAAGATGAGGCGCTGCTCAGCCAAGCGCAATTCGCCGAGCGGCTGGCCGCGCCGGGGATGACGCGCTTCGGTGCCTTTGCCGGCGATGAGATGGTCGGGCTGGTGGGGCTACATCTGCGCTCCGGGCTGAAAGAGCGGCACAAGGCGTCGCTGTTCAGCATGTATGTAGCGGCGGAGCATCGACGTTCAGGCCTGGCGCAGCAGCTTGTCGCGGCGGTGATCGAAGGAGCGCGTGGGGCAGGCGCTCTGGTGCTTCAGCTCTTCGTCACGGTGGGCAACGCGCCGGCACAGCGCCTGTATCGACAGATGGGATTTGTCCCTTTCGGCATCGAGCGGCGCGCGATCCGCGTCGACGACGCGTTCTATGACGAAGAGCTGATGGCGCTCGATCTGGATTGATCAGATGGCGCGCCACAACGGGCGCGTGAGCACCATCATGCACAGGCCCGTGATGCCGGTCGCCGCCGTTGCCCATTGGGCACCAATCGCGTCCGCCAACCAGCCAAGTGCCACGAAGCCCACCGGGCCGACGCCGATGCACACCGACAGAACGCCAAGCATGCGGCTCCGCATTTCGGGTGGCGCTGAAAGATACACTAGGGTTGCTTGCATGATGCTGAAGCCCGCGCCGCCCAGGCCGGTGAACAGCAGCGCCGATGCCGCCAGTTCCGGCGACGGGACCAGCGCGAACACTGTCAGCATCACCATATAGACCAGCACCCCGCCGACATAGGCATAGTGATAGAAGACCGGCCGGCACAGCGTTGCCATCAGCACCGCACCGACAAACGCGCCGATACCGTCCATACTGGACAGGATACCGATGCCCTCGGGACCGAGTTGGAGATGGTCCTGGCCGATCACCGGCACCATGCTCGTGAACGGCCAGCCGAAGACGTTATAGATCACCGTGACGGTCAGCGTACCGATCAGCCGCTTGTCGTTGCGCACGAGGCGGAGGCCTTCGGCGATGCGCGCCAGCACGGAATCAGCGCCGGCGGATGGGAAGCTGTTGCGGTAGCGGATGCGCCAAGCGGCGAGCGCGGCAATCCCATAGAGAATGACACTGAGCGTGAACACGCCAGCGATGCCTGTGGTCGCGAGCAGCAGGCCACCGATGGTGGGGCCGATCATGCGGCTGGCGTTGTTGGCGCCGACATCGATCGACATCGCCGTGCTCATCTGCGACGAACCAACCACCTCGCCGATCATCACGCGGCGCACGGGATTGTCGGTGGCCCACCCGACGCCGTTGATGAAGCTGGCAACTGCGAGGTGCCAGACCTCCAGTTCGTGCAGGTATGCCAGTGTAGCCAACGTCACCGATGTCATCACCATGCTGGCGAGGACTACCAGCATCGAGGTGCGGCGTTCGATCCGCTCGGCGATGGCGCCGAGAAATGCGCCGAACAGCCCCATCGGCAACAGGCGCAGCATCGTCATCATGGCGACCAGGAAGGCCGAACCGGTGCGCTGGTAAACAAACACGCCCACCGCGACCGTCTCAACCCAGCGCACCGTGAACACAACGAGGCCGACGGACCACAGGCGCCAGAAATCGGCGCTGTCGATCAGCCAGGCTCGACGCATCGGCCCGGCCGCAGTGATTTCAGACACGATCGGGACGTTCCTCGGGTGTTTTCCCGATCCTGCCGTCGCACGCGCGGCGCCGCAACCTATTGCCGGCCCGCGCGTGCTGGAGGAGCATGGCAGCAAGTGGAGGGGTCGCATGGATCCGAGCATCACGGAACTGCGCCGGATGATCGATGAAGCCCAGCGTGTGGTGTTCTTCACCGGCGCAGGGATCAGTACGGAATCGGGCATTCCCGACTTCCGCAGCCCCGGCGGCATCTGGACGAAGATGAAGCCGATCGACTTCTCGCAGTTCATGTCGTCGCCCGAGGCGCGGCGCGAGACGTGGCGCCGGCGCTTTGCCACCGATGAGACGATGCGGAAGGCGGAGCCGAATCGTGGCCATCGGGCCGTGGCGGCACTGATCAACCGCGGCAAGGCCTCAGCCGTGATCACGCAGAACATCGATGGGCTGCATCAGGCATCGGGCGTCCCGGCGAACCGGGTGATCGAGCTGCACGGCAACACCACCTATGCCCATTGCCTCGACTGCGGGCAGCGCTACGAGATCATCGACGTGCGCGAGGAATTCGAGCGCACCGGCGAGCCACCGAATTGCAATGCATGCGGCGGGTTCGTGAAGACGGCGACCGTATCGTTCGGGCAGTCCATGCCTCCCGCAGCGATGATCCGCGCCGAAGAGGAAACGCTCGCAGCCGATCTGTTCATTGCCATCGGGTCGTCGCTTGTGGTGTATCCTGCCGCGGGCTTCCCCGAGATGGCGGCGCGCAACGGAACACGGCTGGTGATCCTGAACCGGGAACCAACCGGGCTGGATCCCTACGCCGACCTGGTGCTGCACCGGGAGATCGGCGAGACGTTGGGTGAGGCAATCGGCAACAACTGACGGAGATGACCATGACACGCAACATCGCCGTCGGCGTTGGCCTGATGGAGTTCCCCTTCTCCAGCACCGAAGGTTTTTGGCGCTGGGTCGATATGTGCGAGGCAGGCGGCATCGATTCCATCTGGCAGACCGACCGCATCGTCAGCCGCCAGCCGATCCTGGAATGCATGACAGCACTGGCCGCGATCGCCGGTCGCACGCGTCGCATCAAATTCGGCATCAACGTGGTGTCGCTGGCATTGCGCGATCCGGTGCTGCTGGCCAAGCAGTGCGCGACGATCGATGTGCTGTCGCAGGGGCGTCTGTTGCCAGGCTTCGGCATCGGCAGCCCGCAAGGGCCGGAGTGGTCGACACTGCATATCGATACCGCCACGCGCGGGCGGCGCACCGATGAAGCGCTGGAGATCATCGCGCGCCTGTGGTCACAGGACAGTGTCGATTTCGAGGGCCGGCACAATCACCTGACCGGCGCATCGATCTCGCCGAAACCGGTCCAGCCTGATCTGCCGATGTGGATCGGCGGATCATCGGCGGCAGCGGTCCGTCGCACGGCGCGTTATGGTACGGGATGGCAGGCCGGCGCCGAAACCCCCGCGGACGTCGGCCGTGTGATTTCGGAGATCAAGGCAGCGGTGGTCGAAGCCGGACGCAGTATAGACGAAGATCACTACGGCGCGGCGTTCGCCTATCACTTCGGCAAGGTGGACGATCCCGGCGTCGCGCAGGTGATGGAGGCGTACCGCAAGCGCACCGGCCGCGACCCGGAACGGCACTTTGCCATCGGCGACGCCGGGCTGATGCTCGATCGCATCGCGCAATATGTCGAGGCTGGCGCGTCGAAGTTCATCCTTCGCCCGGCGGCGCGTGGCGATGAGGACATGCTGGACCAGACGCGCAAGTTGATCGAACAGGTGCTGCCAATGGCCGCCGCGCGCTGGCCCAGGCAGAAAAAAGCCGCAGCTTAGCGCAGCGCCTCCGCGATCCGTTCCGCCAGACGCCGCGCCACTTCCTGCTTGGCAAGCCGCGGCCAGTCCTCCACGCCGTCGGCGGTGATCAGGTGCACCACGTTTTCCTCGCCGCCCATGATACCCGTCTCGGGCGACACATCGTTCGCGACTATCCAATCCGCATTCTTGCGCACCCGCTTGCCTTGCGCGTTCTGCATCAGGTCATCGGTTTCTGCTGCGAAACCAACAACCAGGCGCGGCCGCCGCGGACCGGCAGCAGCGATCGTTGCCAGGATGTCGGGGTTGGGCACCAGCTCAAGCGCGGGCGGTGGCGCGCCAGGCACCTTCTTGATCTTGCCCTTCGATGTGCCGGCAACCCGCCAATCCGCCACCGCGGCGGCAAACACCGCCGCATCCACCGGCAGCGCGTTCTGACACGCATCCAGCATCTGCTGTGCGCTCTCCACATGCTTCACAGTGACGCCCGCTGGATCGGGCACCATCACCGGCCCCGTCACCAGCGTCACCCGCGCGCCCAACGCAGCAACGGCAGCGGCAATGGAATGTCCCTGCCGCCCACTGGAGCGGTTCGCAATATAGCGCACCGGATCGATCGGTTCGTGGGTCGGCCCGCTGGTGACCAGCACATGCTTGCCGGTCAGCGGACTCGCGGGCGACAGCAATGCCTCGATCGCCGCGAGGATCTCCGGCGGTTCGGCCAACCGCCCATAGCCATACTCATTGCAGGCCATCGGACCTTCATCCGGCCCCACGACATGAACGCCACGCGAGCCAAGCAGCGCCATGTTGGCGACAGTGGCCGCATGCTGCCACATACGGACGTTCATCGCCGGTGCCACCAGCACCGGCTTGTCGGTTGCCAGCAACAGCGTCGATGCCAGATCGTCCGCCAGCCCGACTGCCATCTTCGCCAGGATATTCGCGGTTGCCGGCGCCACCACCACAAGATCGGCGCTACGCGAAAGCTGGATATGCCCCATCTCGCTTTCATCAGTCAGCGAGAACAGGTCGGCGTAAACCTTGCTCTCGCTCAAGGCCTGCAGCGACAACGGCGTGACGAACTGCGCGCCGTTATCCGTCAGCACGCATGTCACCGCGCAACCTTGGCCACGCAGCAGACGGATCAGCTCCAGCGCCTTGAACGCGGCAATGCCGCCCGAGATGATCAGCAGGACGCGCTTGCCCGCAATCATAGCCGCCATCCTGAGTGAATGGCGGCTATGCCGCCGGACAGGTTCCGCACGGTGATACGCGCAAACCCTGCCTCACGCAGCATCCCGGCAAGCATCTCCTGATCTGGAAAGGTGCGGATGCTCTCGGCCAGATACCGATAGCTGGCCTCGTCCCTCGCCACATAGCGGCCGAGCATCGGCAGAACACGGAACGACCATGCGTCATACAAAGGTTGCATTGCCACAACCTGCACGTGGGAAAACTCCAGGCAGAAGAACCGCCCGCCTGGCTTCAAGACACGGCGTGCCTCGCGCAGCACCGCGGCCTTGTCGGTGCAGTTGCGCAAGCCGAAAGCGATCGAAACGCGATCCACCGTACGATCGGGCAGCGGCAGGCGCTCGGCGTCGGCAACCAGCAGCGATACCCCCGCGATCAGCGCACGCGACACCGCACGATCCTGCGCAACTTCCAGCATCGACGCATTGACATCGCTCAGCAGCGCTGGGCCGCCACCATGCTCCAGCCAGCTGAAAGAAATGTCCCCGGTCCCTCCTGCCAGATCCAACAGCGTGTGCCGCGGATTGGGATCGAGCGCGGTGACAAAAATGCCCTTCCACGCGCGGTGCACGCCGAGCGACATCAGGTCATTCATCAGGTCGTAGCGCGGCGCCACGCTGTCGAACACGGCACGTACCATGCCGCGCTTCGCGGCGCGCGGGACGCGCTGGTAACCGAAATCGGTGGTCTCGGCTGATGTGGGGTTGTCGGTCATGTGCGCCATCTATAGCGTGCCCTGCCCCCATGCCGGAACTCCCCGAGGTTGAGACCGTGATGCGAGGCCTCCGCGAACGCCTGGAGGGTCGCACCATCGTGCGCGCCGAGGCCCACCGGCCCGATCTGCGGTGGCCGCTGCCAATCGGGTTGCAACGTCGCCTGACCGGCGCACGCGTCACGGGTTTTCGCCGCCGCGGCAAATACATCCTGATGCGGCTGAATGGCGGCGACTCGGTTCTGCTGCACCTGGGCATGTCCGGACGCATGATCCTGTCGCCGGTACGGCCCAACCTTCCCACGCCGCACGAACATCTGGTGCTGGAAACCAACGACGGCTGGCGGCTTGGCTTCGTCGATCCGCGCCGCTTCGGCTCCGTGGACCTGGTGCCCACGAAACAGGAGGACTCCCACAAGCTTCTGGCAGATCTGGGGCCGGAGCCGCTGGATCCCGCGTTCTCCCCCGCCCGCCTCGCCTCATCGCTCATCGGCAAACGCACGCCGGTCAAGTCGGCATTGCTGGATCAGAAAATTGTTGCTGGCCTCGGCAACATTTACGTGTGCGAGGCGCTGTTTCGCGCGCGCCTCAGCCCATTGCGATCTGCACACACGATCCCCGGTACCCGGGCGGCACGGCTGGTGCCCGCGATCAAGGAAACGTTGAGCGAAGCGATTGCCGCCGGCGGTTCATCGCTGCGCGACTACGTGCAGCCGGATGGCGAACTGGGCTATTTCCAGCACGCCTGGAAGGTGTATGGCCGTGAGGGCGAACCGTGCGAGCGTTGCCCCGGACGCCCCGCCTGCCCCGGCATCCGACGCATCACGCAGTCGGGGCGCAGCACGTTCTATTGTCCGCGAACCCAGCGTTAGGAGAAGCGACACATGGCCGAATATCAGAACATCCTGGTGGAGACGCATGGCCGCGTCGGCCTGATCCGGCTGAATCGCCCCACGGCGTTGAACGCCCTGTGCGATGCACTGATGGAAGAGCTCGGACAGCAGCTTCTTGCCTTCGATGCGGACGCAGGCATCGGCACCATCGTGCTGACCGGCAACGATCGCGCTTTCGCCGCTGGCGCCGACATCAAGGAAATGAAGGACCGGGAGCACCCCGCCGCCCTCCTGGAAGATTTCATCGGCGCGCGCTGGGAAACCGTGCTGCGCGTGAAGAAGCCGGTGATCGCCGCGGTGGCCGGCTTCGCGCTGGGCGGCGGCTGCGAATTGGCGATGATGTGCGACTTCATCCTGGCGGCCGACACCGCGAAGTTCGGCCAGCCGGAGATCAACCTTGGCGTTCTGCCTGGCGCCGGCGGCACGCAGCGGCTGACCCGTGCAGTAGGAAAATCCAAGGCGATGGACATGATCCTGACCGCACGGATGATGGACGCGACAGAGGCGGAGCACGCCAACCTCGTATCCCGCGTGTTTCCCGCCGATCAGCTGCTCCCGGAAGCGCTGAAGATCGCCGACCGCATCGCAACGCTGTCACCCGTGGCGGTTGCGCTGGCCAAGCAGGCAGTGAACCGCGCGTTCGAGACGACGCTTATCGAGGGCGTGCGTCACGAGCGCGCGCTGTTCTTGTCGCTGTTCGGCACGCACGACCAGCGCGAGGGCATGGCGGCTTTCGCGGAGAAGCGAAAGCCGGCCTTCAAGCTCGGCGGGTAGGCGCCTCCCGCTACTCGGCGGGGACGCTTACACCGCCACGCAGCGGCACCTGCCTTGGGATATGCAGGGCAAAGGCAGCCACCAGCGCCGACACGGCGGTGAATGCAGCCAGGCCATACAGTCCGCCTGCATAGCTGCCTGTCACATCCTTGATCCAACCCACGATGGCCGGGCCGACGGCGCCGCCGACATTGCCGATGGAGTTGATCCAGGCGATGCCCGCGGCAGCCGCGGTGCCTGTGAGCAGCATCGATGGCATCGACCAGAACGGGCCCTTGGTGCCATAGAAGCCTGCGGTGGCAACGCACATGCCAATCAGCGACCACCAGGAGCCGATCGTCATGCCGGTCAGCACCAGCCCAAAGGTGGCCAGAACGCATGCCGAGAACAGGTTCCAGCGCCGCTCGCCCATGCGGTCGGAAATCCAGCCCCAGGTCAGCATGCTGATCGCACCACATATATACGCGAGCATCGTCGCATAGCCGGTGCCCATGTTCGTCGCACCGAGCGACTTGATGATCTGCGGCACGAACAGCAGCAGGCCAAGGCTGGCAGTGACGATGCCGAGATAGTTCAGCGACAGCAGCAGGATCTTCGGGTTCATCATCCCTTCCAGCATGCTGAACTTGCGCGCTGACTCCACTGCGCGGCGCTCCTGTTCCAGCGTGCCGATCAGCCAGCTCTTCTCCTCCGCCGACAGCCAGCTTGCCTTCGCAGGGCGATCGTTCATCACGAACAGAACAAAGAAGCCGATCAGGACTGTGGGGATCGCCTCCACGATGTAGATCCACTTCCAGCCGGCGATTCCGAGGAAGCCATCCATCCCAAGGATCGACGTGGAGATCGGCGCGCCCAGCGCCACGGAAATAGGCAGAGCGAGCGTGAAGCTGGAGACGATCCGCGCCCGATGACGGTCGGGGAACCAATAGGTGAACAGCAGAACGATGCCGGGGAACAGGCCGGCCTCGGCCAGGCCGAGCAGGAAACGCACAGTCAGGAAGCTGATCGGGCCAGTGACGAACGCGGTCGCGCCGGATGCAAGCCCCCAGGTGATCATGATGCGCGCGATCCATATGCGCGCTCCGACCTTTTCCAGGATCACGTTGCTGGGCACCTCGAAGATGCAGTACCCAAGATAGAAAGCCGTCGAACTCAGGCCGTACGCGGCGGCGGTGAGGCCAATGCTTGCATTCATCTGCAAGGCGGCGAAGCTGATGTTGATACGATCGAGGTAACAGAAGAAGTAGACAATCATCGCGAGCGGCAACAGGCGTAAATACACCTTGCGTATCGTCGCCTGTTCGAGGGCGTCGGCCATCATTTACTCCCTGGGTTCGTCTTTCTTGAAACAAACCCTAGCAAGGCGGCCGGACGATGTGCAACCAGCCGGATCAGGCGTTACGTGCGGCGCCGGTCCAGACCTCTCGGTAAAGCGCGACGATTTCCGTCTTGTCAGGCACGCGTGGGTTGTTGGCAGGGCTGCCTGATGCCAGCGCCTGCTCTGCCATCAGTTCCATACGGTCGTTCCAGGTACGCTCATCGATGCCGTAGTCCGCCGGCGTCGGCACCGAGAGCTCCTTGTTCAGTGCTTCGAGCCCCGACACCAGCTTGGCGGCGGCGCTCGCATCCGCGTCCCCGGCGGCAGCAAAGCCGATGCGACGCGACGCCTCGGCGTAGCGGCCTTCCGCTCCTGGAACGGAATAGCGCGTGACTGCGGGAAGCAGCATTGCGTTCGACAGGCCGTGCGGCACGTGGAAATGCGCGCCGATCGGGCGGGACATGCCATGCACCAGCGCGACGGAGGCATTGGAAAATGCCAGGCCGGCGGTACTGGCACCGATCATCATGCCCTCGCGGGCCACCGCGTTGCGCGGTTCGGCATAGGCGGTTCGCAGGTGGCGCCCGATCATTTCCATCGCCGATATCGCCAGCGTGTCGGAAAACGGGTTGGCTCGCTTCGATACGAAGGCTTCCAGCGCATGGGTCAGGCTGTCCACGCCGGTATCGGCGGTGGTGCGCGGCGGCACGGTATAGGTGAGCTCATAGTCCACGATCGCGGCAAGCGGCAGTGCACCGAGGCCAGCGATCAGCATCTTCTCGTCGCGCTCCACATCGGTGATCACCGTGAAGCGCGTGCATTCGCTGCCGGTGCCCGCAGTCGTGGGAATGGCTATGACCGGCAGCGCCCCCTTGTCCGCCGCGAAGGGCGCCTTGTAATCGCGCATCTTGCCGCCGCCAGCCGCGAGAATGGCCATCGCCTTGGCGGTATCGATCGGCGAGCCGCCGCCGAAACCGATCAGGCAATCGAAACTGCCGCGCTTCAATTCGGCCACGCCGGCCTCGATCACCGTGTCGGTCGGATCAGGCACCGTATCGCTGAACACGGTGAAGACAATGCCGGCGCCCTCGAGCGGTTCCAGGCAGCGCCGCACGTGGCCGGACGACACCATGAAAGGATCCGTCACCACCAGCGGGCGCGACAGCTCGAACTTTGCCAGCACATCGGCAACCTGGCGCACCGCACCGCCAGCGATAAGCAACAGCCGGGGCGCGGCAATACTGGCGTTCACTGTGGTCATGGCGTGATCCTCCCGCAGGCGAAGCTTATCCGATGGATCATGCACCGAAGCGAGGCCCATTATCCAACCGGAGCCGCACCCACCTCCGCTCGCCGTTTCGCATAGAGTGCCAGGCGCTTCGCCGCCATCGGAGCGACGTGACCCGGCTCGATCACCTCGCCCGCGGGTGGCAGATCCTCGGCTCGATGACAAGCCGTGAAATGGCCGTCTTCCCACCGGCGCAACAGCGGCATTTCCGTGCGGCAGCGATCGATCACGAACGGACAGCGGGTGTGAAAACGACACCCGTCCGGCGGGTTCATCGGGCTTGGCACGTCGCCACCAGGCAATTGCCGCGTCCCATGGCGATGCGGGTCCGGCCTGGGAATGGCGGTCATCAACGTGCGTGTATACGGATGTCGTGGCTCGGAGAACAACCGGTCCTTCGTCGCGATCTCGACGATCTGGCCGAGATACATCACGGCAACCCGATCAGCCATGTGCTTCACCACGGCGAGGTCGTGCGCGATGAACAGGTACGACAGGCCCAATCGGGACTGCAGTTCCTTCAGCAGGTTCACCACCTGCGCCTGAATCGAGACATCAAGCGCGGAGACCGGTTCGTCGCACACGACCAGCGAAGGTTCCACGGCCAGCGCGCGCGCGATGCCGATACGCTGACGCTGGCCGCCGGAAAATTCGTGTGGATACCGTTGTGTATGGTAGGAGGCGAGCCCAACCAGCCCGAGCAACTGGTTCACGCGTGCCCGCCGCGCCATGCGGTCGCCGATGCCGTGCACGATCAGTGGCTCTTCGAGGATCTCGCCCACGGTCATGCGCGGATTCAACGAAGCGAACGGGTCCTGAAAGACGATCTGCATGCG
>DATJJM010000111.1:0-32072 GCA_035492535.1 Acetobacteraceae bacterium
CCGTGCGCGATCAGCGCATTGTTGGCGCGATAGCCGATATCCGCCTTCTCCGGAAACACCGGCTTTTCCCCACGCCGTTCCGCCATTTCACGGATATGCGCCGCATAGTTGATACCCGCCGCATAGAAGGTGCGCGGGATCACCGGCACCTCCAGGGTCACATCGGCCATCTTGTAGGTTTTGCCGGTGGCGCTGTGCGTGCCCCAGGGTTCGCCGGTGATCTCGCTGACGGTATCGCCGTTCAGCGAGCCATAGGACGTGCGGCCACCGGCCGTGAAACGGATCCAACGCATGTCATGCCACCATCAGTTCGCGCACCGGGCGCAGGAAATCGGGATCGAACACCTTGGTCGCCATCACCTGGCAACGCCGCATCAGCCTGATCTCATCCGGACCATAGTCGGCGATCGCGCGATGAATCGTTCCAAGATGGTCCCACACCAGCAGGTCATTCTCTGTCCAGGTGTGGATGTAGCGGAACCGTGGCTCGAGCTGGAAGGCGAAGAGATATTCCAGGATCTCGTCGCTTTCGCTCTGCGGCACGCCATTGATGCGCATCGCGTAACCAGGGTTCGCGTACAGCACCTTGCGGCCGGTGATCGGGTGCGTCAGGAACAGCGGATGCACCACCGGAGGGCGCTGCCTGCGTTGCAGCTCGCTCATCGGCGGCCGCGTCGATCCCTTGTCGCGCCGCATGTGCTCCCAGAACTTCTCGAAATCATGGGTCGCAGTCGCATCCGCGTAACGCGTCCTGATGTCCTCGGGCAGCGCGTCATAGACAGCGTGCATGTTGGAGAACTCGGTGCCGCCGAGCGGCACGCCATTCCGCCGCGGAATGCGGATGCCGTACAGCACGTTCACGAAGCCCATCACGTCGCGATACGACATGTCGGTATGCCAGTCCTGACCCGCATCGGGCAGGCCGACATACTTGCCGTTATCCTTCAGGTTGGAGAGTGTGCCCACGTGGGCGTAGTTGGCCTTGGCGATTTCCGGCGCCTCGCTGGGACCCTGGATATCGCCAAACCGCTCCGAAAACGTGCGGAGATCGCCCAGGTCGATCTGCTGGTCAGGAAAGCGCAGCACGCCATGATTGCCCAGCGCCAGCAGCACTTGCGCAAATTCCTGGTCCGACATGCGCTTCACGTCGATGCCATGGATCGTGGCACCCAGGATCGCGCCGGTGGGTTCTATTGTGAGCATCGCCGTGCCTCCCTCACGATGAGGATGCCAGAGTGTAAGGCAGGTTCGCGATCCTGGGAAACACCGTCAGCGCGGGCGCAAAAACGGGATCAGCGCCGGCACCTCGCGGCGATAACGTGTGTAGGCATCCCCGAACTCCTGCGTGAGGAACGCCTCCTCGATGCCGATCTTGTGCACGAACGCCGCTGCGACCAGCGCCACGGCGAGGATACTGCGCACTTCACCCTGCGCTATCGCCGTGCCGAGGATTGCCGCCAGCAGGCCCGTGTAGATCGGATGGCGAACCAGGCGATAAGGCCCCTTCCGGATCAGCTCGTGATCCTGCTTCAGCGTCACGATGCCGCTCCAGTTGCCGCCAAGCGAGACGCGCGCGGAAATCGACACTGCGATTCCGGCCAGGACCAGCGCGAAGCCCAGCCAGAACGTAACCAGGTTATGCGGCAGAACCAGGATAACGAGATAACGACCGGCAAGCTGGCTCGAGGACAACAGGATGACGGCAAGCATCAGAGGAAGCATGTGGGAAATGCGCGATCCGATTGTCTCCCGGCGTCGCGTGGCTTTCCCGCTGACGGCCGCGGCGAGCCAGAAGACGCCGAAAGCGACCCAGAGCGCAGTGATGGAGTAACGGTAGAAGAGCTGCATGACCGCCGTCCCTTCATCGACAACGGGTTCTGTCAGGCCAGCAGGCACTCCACAAGCCGGCCGTGGCGCACAATGCCATCCGGCGCTTCCCGGCCACATCGTTCTTCCGCCATCGGACAGCGCGGATGAAACCGACAGCCGGGCGGGATATTGGCCGGATCGGGATAGCTCTCTCCCAGGCCGACATCGGGAATGCCCAACTCTGGCTCCGGCGTCAGCACCGACGCGAGCAGCGCGCGTGTATACGGATGACGCGGATCGCGGAACAGGGCATCCACCGGTGCCTGCTCGACGAACCGGCCGAGATACATCACGGCAACATCGGTCGCGATGTGCTCCACCACGGCCAGGTTATGGCTGATGAACAGATAGGTCAGGCCCAGGTCGCGCCGCAGTTCGGCAAGCAGGTTGAGGATCTGTGCCTGCACCGACACGTCCAGCGCGCTGGTCGGTTCATCGCACACCACGATGCGCGGATGCAGCACCAGCGCCCTGGCGATCGCCACCCGCTGGCGCTGGCCACCGGACAGCTGAGCCGGCCGCCGTTCGGCCATCTCGGCCGAGATGCCCACGCGCTCCAGCATCTGCATGACGCGATCGCGCTGCTTCGCTGCGGGGATGTCACCCTGTGCGGCCAGCGGCAGCCGGACGATGTCGCGCACGCGATGCCGCGGGTTGAGCGAAGAGAACGGGTCCTGGAACACCGGCTGGATCAGCCGCGCACGTTCGCGCCGATCCATGCTGGCCAGGCTGCGACCATCCACCAGTACCTCGCCGCCGGTTGGCGGTATGAGGCCGAGTATGACTCGCGCCAGTGTCGACTTCCCGCATCCCGATTCGCCGACGATGCCCAGCACGTCGCCCTCAGCGAGAGTGAACGACACGCCATCCACCGCATGCACGACACGTTGCGGTGCACGGAATTCGCGACGGACATCGCGAAGCTCGACCACACAGGTCATGCGGCGTCGAGGCGACACAGATAATCATGGCCCGGAGCAGCCGACTTGCGCGGGACAACGCGCGCGCAATCGGGAATGGCATGATCGCAGCGGTCGCGAAACGCGCATCCCACGAATCCCGGCGCGATCCGCGGCACCACGCCCGGGATGCTGCCGAGCGGCTCATCGCGCCGCACACTGCCGGGCACCGGAATGCAGCGCAGCAGGCCGCGTGTATACGGATGTGATGGCGCACTGAACAAGGCAGCAGTCGGCGCACTTTCCACGATCTCGCCCGCGTACATGACGGACACGCGGTCCGCCATGCGTGCCACGATCCCGAGGTCGTGGGTGATCAGCAGCAGCGCCAGTCCCAGCTCTCGTTGCAAGCTTTGCAGAAGCCGCAGGATCTGCGCCTGCACGGTGACATCCAGCGCCGTGGTCGGTTCGTCGGCTATCAGCAGCTCCGGCTCGCACATCAGCGCCATGGAGATCATGACGCGCTGGCGCAGTCCTCCCGACAACTGATGAGGATACTGCTTCAGCCGCATACCAGGTGCGGTGATCCCTACGCGCGCCAGCAGCTCGGCAGCGCGATCCAGCGCGGCGGCCCGCGAGACTCGCCGATGGCGTTCCAGTACCTCGGCCATCTGCGAGCCGATCGTATAGGCGGGGTTCAGGCTGGTCATCGGCTCCTGGAAGATCATCGCCAGCTTGTCGCCACGGACGCGCGACATCTCACGCTCGGACATGCGCATCAGGTCATAGTCGTCGAAGCGCAGCACATCCGAGGAACGCTGTGCCGTGCGCGCGAGCAGGCCCATGATGGCAAGCGCCGTCACCGACTTGCCGCAGCCTGATTCGCCCACCAGGCAATGGGTCTCGCCACGCGCAACGCCAAGCGAAATACCACGCACGGCAGCGACACCGGTGCCGAAGGTGACGCGCAGATTGGCTGCCTCGAGTATCGGCGTCACGCGCGGCCCGCGTGGAGACTGTCGCGCAGCCCGTCGCCGAGTAGGTTGATGCCGAGCACGAGCACGAACAAAGCTATGCCCGGTATCATGATGACCCATGGACTGAAGAACATGTAGTCCTTGCCTTCGGCGATCATCAGTCCCCATGACGGCAGCGGCGGCGGCACACCGAGACCGAGGAACGACAGCGCCGCTTCCAGCAGGATGGCCAGCGCCATTTCCAGCGTGGCAACGACAATCAGCGGGGAGACGATGTTGGGCAACACCTCGCGCAGCATGATGTGCAGGCGCGACGCTCCAGCCGCGCGAGCGGCCGCGATGTAATCCAGATTCCGCACCTGCATCGTGGTGGTACGGGAAACGACAGCGAAGCGCTCCCACAGCAGCAGGCCGAGCGTCAGGATCACCACCGTGAGCGAGCTGCCAACCAGAGCCACGACCGTCAGTGCCACCAGGATCAAGGGGATCGAAAGCCGGCACGTGATCATGAACATCACCACATCGTCCACGCGGCCGCCGAAGTAGCCGCCCAGCACGCCCAGCGTGATCCCGATGAATCCGGAAGTGATGACAGTGAAGATGCCGATCGCCATCGATATGCGCGCGCCGAACAGCAGCCGGGAAAGATAATCTCGCCCCAGTTGATCGGTGCCGAACGGATGCGCCGGCGAGCCGCCATCCATCCATTCCGGCGGAATCATCCGCTGCATGAGGTCCTGCGCAAAGGGATCATGCGGCGCGACCAGCGGTGCGAAGATGGCGGCCAGCAGTACGATCAGGATGATGCAGCCGCCAAATGCCGTGACAACGTGCCTCATGCAGCGCGCAGCCGCGGATCCAGCACCGCATTCATCGCGTCGGCAAACAGCGTCAGCGCGATGTAGATCATTGCCAGGATCAGCACGACGGCCTGCACCACGGGAAAGTCGTTCTTGCTGATCGATTCCCAGGCCAGATACCCGACGCCGTGCAGTGCGAAGATTGCCTCGATGACAATGGAGCCGCCGAGCATGAAGCCAAGCTGCACCGCCGCGACCGACACAACCGGCATTGCCGCGTTGCGCAGCGCGTGCTTCAGCACGATGGAGGCGGTGGACAGCCCCTTGGCGCGCGCCGTGCGTATATAATCCGATGACAGCGCATCGATCATGCCGGTTCGCGTCAGGCGCATCAGCGCCGGGATCGCTGAGAACGCCAGTACAATTCCCGGCATGATGTAGCCCTGCCATTCGTCAACGCCCGAGATCGGCAGAAGCTGCAGCTTCAGTCCAAGCCAGATGATCAACACCAGCGCCAGCCAGAAGCTGGGCATCGCCTGGCCGAGCAGCGCGACGATACCGATCACCCTGTCCGGCAGCGAGCCCTCGCGCATTGCCGCGATGATGCCGAGCGGAATGGCCGTCACCAGAGCGATCAGCAGCCCCGTCAATCCGAGGGTCAGCGTGATCGGCATGCGATCGGCGATCAGCCTGGCGACCGGCGCATGATACAGATAGGAACTGCCGAGATCGCCCTGCGCCGCATGCCCCGCCCAGTCGACGAATTGCACAGGCAGTGGCCGATCCAGGCCATAATTCTTGCGAACGGTTTCGATGTCCTGCGCAGTGGCATTCGGCCCGGCGATGGATATCGCCAGGTCGCCGGACAGCCGCGTCAGCGCGAAACTGATCACCAGCACGGTGAGGCACACAAGCAGCGCCAGGATGGCGCGGCGGACCAGGAATTGCAGCATGCGCTCAGCCTAGGTTGCGGCAACCGCGCCCGGCAAGTATTGGCGAGGCGCAAGAGAGGAGCCGGCCATGAAGATCACCGCGATCGAGACCTACTGGACCCGCATCCCGTTCGACATGGGCGGCGAGCCGGCAACGCAAGGCGGCCTCAACTGGCAGACGATGAATACCGTGTGGCTGCGGGTCATCACCGACCAGGGCCTCGAAGGTTGGGGCGAAGCCTTCGGCCACGCCTCGGCGGCGGCAACCAAAACCGTGCTTGAAACGCAACTCGCCCCTCTGGTGATCGGTCAGGATGCCCGCGACATCGGCGGTCTCCGCACGCGCCTTTCCAAGACCCTGCACGGTTTCGGCCGCAACGGCTCACACATGTTCGCGCTGTCAGCGCTGGACATCGCGTTGTGGGACATCGCGGGCAAGGCAGCCAACCTGCCGCTGTGGCGGCTGTTCGGCGCAACACCCGTCTCGCACCTCACCTCGTACGCCAGCCTGCTCCGTTACGGCGCCGCCCCAATGGTGGCGGCCGCCTGTGAACGTGCCGTCAGCCGTGGCTATCGCGACATCAAGTTGCACGAGATCACCGTCCCCGAAGTGCGCGCTGCACGACAGGCCATCGGACCGGATGCGCGGCTCATGGTCGATACCAACTGCCCGTGGACCGTGTGGGAGGCGATCGACATGGCGCACCGGATGCGCGAATACAACCTGACCTGGCTGGAAGAGCCCGTATCACCACCCGGCGACCACAAGGGCCTCGCGCGCGTCCGCCGTGAAGGCGGCGTGCCGATCGCCGCAGGCGAGAACGCCGCCGGCCTGCACGATTTCCTCGCCCAGTTCGAAGCCGGCGCTATCGACGTCGCACAGCCCAGCGTGATCAAGATCGGCGGCCCCTCTTCCATGCTGGAAATCGCCGCGCTGGCGAAGGTGCACGGCGTCCGCGTGGTGCCGCACAATGCGTATTTCGGCTCGGGCTTCCTCGCCTCGCTGCACGTCAACGCGACCATCGCGCCGGATGCGCCGTTCGAACGGCTGTTCATCGACCTGGAGGCGAGCCCGCTCGGCGAATGGGTCGTAGCAAAGGACGGAAAGATCAAAGTGCCGGACGGCCCGGGCCTCGGCTGTGATCCGGATATGTCTGTCCTGAAGCGCTACCTCGTCAGCGCCTGAGGATAGACAATGGTGCAATTCATTCAATTGGCCGGCAAAGGCCTGGTCGGCCCGGAAATAGCTGACAGAAACGTCGCCACCCTGCAAATTTACCAGTTCCGTCATGCCCGATGACACGGCAATCTGAATGGACAGCACGCGTGGATCATGGCTCTACCGGCCGGCGTTTCGTTGGCCGCTTAGGATGATTGGGATGAAACTGCCTTCATGGCTCGCCGCGTCTTTGCTGTTGCCGTGTGCAGCCCTGGCAAGTCCTCCCATTCAACCTAAACCAACCATTCTCGCCCCCGTGACCTCGGACTGCATATCCTCGCCGTTCGGACCACGCGTGCTGCCCAATCATCCCTTGGCGGGAACCTATCATTATGGCATCGACATGCCCGCGCCCGCCGGAGCTCCGATCCGCGCCGTGGCCCAGGGCACCGTCATCCGCGTTCAGCGCAAAGGACCGGGCGGCCTGGAAGTTCTCGTGCAGCACAACGGCTTCGTCGGCATCTACAGCCATTTCGGCATGGTCGCGCCTGCAATCGCCGAAGGGCAGCGTTTCGTCACCGCGGGTGAGAAAATCGGCGTCGTTGGTCAGAGCGGTGTGACGTACGGGATGCACGTCTACTTTGAGATGCTGATGAACGGGCACGCTGTCGATCCAGCGCCGTTCCTCGGCCTGCCGTTGTGCAACGGCGGGGTGATCCGGCGCGCGAGTGACATGCTGGCGTCCGACGGCAAGATACCACCGACACATCATTACGCCGGATTGCGCTGAGCTCCGTCAGGTCGATCGTATCAGTTGTAACAAGCCTGCCGGATCGCTGATCGGGTCAGACAGCAACGCCAGGAGTGCTCCAATGGAATTGCCACGGACGCCATCTCTGAGACTCGATGGCCGACGTGCACTCGTAACAGGTGCTGGCCGAGGCATCGGATTGGCGTGCGCCGCGGCCCTTGCACAGGCGGGCGCACACGTCGTTCTGGCCGCTCGCACCACCTCCGAAGTCGAGGAATTGGCCGAAGCGATCCGTCGTGACGGTGGTTCGGCCGACCCGGTCACCCTCGACATCACCGACCTCAAAGCTGCTGTCAGGTTCGTTGCCGAGAGCCCCCCTTTTGACATCCTGGTCAACAATGCAGGGACCAATCGTCCGGCGACTTTCCTTGAAGTCACGGTGGCAGACTTCGACCACGTGGTGGATCTCAACCTGCGGGCTGCGTTTTTCATCACACAGGCGGTGGTGCGCCGAATGGTCGAGTCCGGAAAGCAAGGGTCGGTCATCAACATTTCGTCTGACATGGGCCTGGTCGGAGGACCCAATCGCACCGTCTACTGTGCGAGCAAACACGGCATGGAAGGCTTCACCAAGGCGATGGCCATCGACCTCGGCCCGCACGGAATTCGCGTCAACACCATTTGCCCGACATTCATTGACACGCCGCTTGCACGACGCTTCCTCGCCAACGACGAGGTGCGCTCGTGGGTTTTGAGCCGGATCAAGCTCGGGCGAATTGGCAAGGTCGAGGACCTGATGGGCGCCGTCGTCTTTCTTGCGTCCGATGCGTCCGCGCTGATGACGGGATCCGCTATGCTGGTTGATGGAGGTTGGGCAGCGGACTGATGTGTTCTGTCAGCAATTGCGCGTATCGATCGGCCTGCATCTCAGCGTGCTGATCAGGCAGCCTCGCCTAGCGATCAAACGCATCTTCCTGGCCCTGTAAGGCTCCGCTGCCCTTTGCGTGTTTTGCGGTTCCATTTTCTTCCCGGCCAGGCAGATGCTTGGCGCCCTACGGCAACAACGTGACCGCAGCGGGCGCCTGCAGGATCGGAGCGGCTGTAGGGCCACCAGCGCTCCAGCGCAGGCTGCCGACAGTAAAACAGTCGGGGCAGGCCGGGTGCCATTCGGCATGCGCCGTATGGCAAGCGCCGCAGCGCCAAGTGGGATCCGGTTCAGCTGTCGTCGCATGGCGCAACGACTCGCGCTGGTCGATGCCTTCCGCCTCGTCGATGTCGGCCAGCAGCAGCCACAGCCGCCGCTGCTTCAGACCGACGGAACGCGCCGCCTCGGCGTAGCGCCGCGCCTCGCCGGTCAGTCCGGCATCCAGGGCGGAACGGGCCAGCAGCAAGCGGCTTTCGGCGTGCTCCGGATTGGCTTCGGTCAGCTTCCGCGCCGCCTGCATGCGCGCCAACGGATCGGTCACCGGAGCCAGCGCGAACGTTGCCAGTTCGGGGTGCGGCGCAATGCTCCAGCTATGGCGGATCGCCGCAAGCGCCCTGCTCTCCCGTCCCGCCGCGCGCAGGCAACGTGCATAGGCCAGCGCCGCCGGCGCCAGTGAGGGATCGTCCTGCCACGCTTCCTTCGCCAGGCGCGTGGCCCGTCCGGCATCAGCTTCAGCTTCAGCCGCTCCGGTGGCGAGCGCCGCCTTCGGCGTGTCCGGGTCGGCCAGCGCCAGCGCGTCGGACCATTTTTCCGATCGTACCGCCAGACGGGCACGCTCACGGCGCAGCCAGGCGGCACCCGGCTGGACCGCCTCCGCCCTGCGCGCGAGCACCGCAGCCTCCTGCCAGTCCTCGCGCTCCACCGCATGGCGCAGCAGGCCACGCAAGCCCAGGAAGGCAGCGTCGTCCCGCTCGGCCAGGGCGCGGAAAGCGGCCTCGGATTCGTCTGTCCGGCCGGCGATACGGCCTGCCTCGGCCGCCAGCAGCAGTGTGGCCGGCGTGTCGCCCAGGTACCGGCGCGCCCGGCCTGCCTCACGCCTCGCTTCCCCGGTCTCGCCGGCCGCGAGGGCCAGCAGGGTGCGGGTCGTGGCCGCATCGCCTGCCTTGCGCCGCCGCACAGCCGCCCGTCTGCGCAAGGTGCGTGGCAGCCGGACGACGGCACCCAGCAGGCGGAACAGGGCGTAAAGCAGCACAAACCCGAGCAACAGACCGAGCGCAACCACCGGGGTCGCCGCCTCGAAGGTGATGTCGCCGACTGTCGCCGTCAGCTGGCCAGGAAGTCCCGCGAGTGCCCAGGCAACAGCGAGCACCACGGCGGCCGCCACCACGGCGAACAGGATGCGCCGCATCAGCCTTGCGCGGCCCAGGTAGCGAGCGCAGCCCGCGCTTCCAGCAGCGACTTGGCCTGAGCAAGCCAGCCCGCCATCGCCTGCGCCGCCGGCCCGGTCAGCGCCCCGACAGACCGCACCGCGCCAGCCAGGTCGCCGGCATCCAGCTCGGTCTGCGCGGTCGCCAGCAAACCGGCGGCGGGGTCGCCCACCAGCACATGCTCGCCGCGACGTATCGTCACCAGATCCTGCGCACGGGCCCAGATGCGCGACAGCAGCGGCTGGCCATCGACCGACGGGCGTGACGCGGCCAGGGCGGCCTGCGACGCCGCCGGGAAGGCAAGGCGCAAGGACGCCTCGGTGGGTGGATCGACGGTGGCAAACCGCGCCAGGGCGGACGGCGCTCCTGGAACGTCGCCAAGCTTGTGGCCAGCATCCAGCGCCTGGCGTGCCGCGCTGATCCGTGCCGCCTGGCCCGAACTCTTCTCCAGCGTGGCGAAGCGCGCATCCTCCGCAGCAACCCGTTGTGTCAGGTCAGTGACGGCCTTGGCGCCAGCGTCCTCGAGCCTGGCGATGCGAGCCGTGAGCGGACCGAGGTCCACGGTCTGCCGATGTTCCAGCGCATCAAGCCTGGTCGTCACGGGCCCAAGGTTTGGTGGTGTGGCCGCCGGAGGCTGCCGCTGCTCCAGTGCAGCGACCCGGGCCTCCAGCGCGGTCTGATCCGGCGCCGCCGTTGGGGGTCGCTGCTCCAGGCGCGCAACCTGAGCCTTCAGGTCCGCCACCTCTTGCTCGAGCGCCTGTGACTGCGGCGCCGGTGGCGGCAATGGCGGCAGTTGTGGGTTCTGCCAGACCCATGCGATCGCTGCCGCAAGCACGATGAATCCAACGAGGCCCAGCCACGGCAGTATGCTGCGGCGAGGCCGCGGAGGCACGATTGGCTGTTCGGGCGCCGCTTCCGGTTCCGCTTCAGGTCCTGGGGGTGGCAAGGCGGCGGATTCACTCATTGCAACAGTGCCAGCATCGCGTCCTGATCAGGCTGAGCGGCGACGCGGACGCGCCGCCAGGGAAGCGCCTCTAATGCCACGGCGGCAGGCTGGCCGATAGCCACGGCATCGATAGCGCGAACGGCGTCGCGCAAGGCCGCCGCCTCGATCAGACGAACCCCTGCCTGCGCGGTTTCCGCCGAGAAGAACAGCGCGGCGCGCAGCACGCCTCCAGTCAGCGCGGCGCGCGCAGGATCCGGCAGCAGTGCCACCGGCTCCGCCGCATAGACAACCCGCCGCACCACCGCGAAGCCGCGGCGCCGCAGTTCCGTCGCCAGCGCATGGCCCTGGCGGCGGCCAGTCGCGAGCAGCAGCGGCCCACCCTGCGGCCGGCATACCCGTTCCGCAAGATCTGCGAGCGCAGAGGCATCACCATCCGCGCTCTGCACCTCCCTGAAGCCCGCCTGGCGCGAACGATGTGCCGTCGCGTGGCCGACCGCCAGCAGCGGCAGGTGTCGGTGACTTGCCGGCAGCGCCGGGATGGCATTGCCGCTGGTCACCAGGATCGCCTGCACCTCGCCGGACGGCGGCCAGGCAACCGCCAGCGTATTGATCTCCAGCAGGGGTGCGACCACCGGCAGCAAGCCTAGCGCCGCGACGCGCCCCGCGGTCTCGCTCGCCCCCGGTTCAGGCCGGGTGATCAGCACGCTGGCACCGGCGTCAAACAAAGATATCGCCCGGACTATCGGCCCGCAGGCTCGCGCCGAGCGCGTGGCCAATCCTGGCCGCGTCCGATGCCGAACCTTCCAGGTCGCGCCGCAACAGGAAGGAGCCATCGATCCGCGCGACCATCGCGGAGAGACGCAGCGCACCCCCCGGCAGCAGTACCGCATACGCGCCAATCGGCGTCCGGCAGGAGCCATCGAGCTCGGCCAGCAATGCCCGTTCCGCGGTGGCCGCCACTGTTGCAGCCGGATCCGCTATCCCGCCCAATTGCGTGCGCAGTGCTGCGTCGCGCTCCCTGACCGTAATGCCCACGATGCCCTGGCCAGCCGCGGGAAGCACGATGTCCGGCTCCAGGATGGCATTGGCACGTTCCGCGATACCAAGACGCTTCAGGCCGGCATGGGCGAGCAGTGTGGCGGCGCACTCTCCGGCCAAGAGCTTTGCCAGCCGCGTCTCCACATTGCCGCGCAACGTGGTCATGACAAGATCCGGCCTGACATGCAGCACCTGCGCCTGGCGCCTGACAGACGCCGTGCCGATACGCGCACCGCGTGGCAGGCTCGCGAAGGGCTGCGCCGGATCGATCGGGCCGGGTGCGGCCAGGATCAGGGCATCCCGCGCGTCCTCCCGCGCCAGCACGCAGGCCAGCACAATCCCCGGCGGCAGGTCGGTCTCCAGGTCCTTCAGGCTGTGCATCGCGGCATCGATGCGCCCCTGCGCTAAGGCGTCGTGGATCTCCTTGGCAAACAGCCCCTTCCCGCCAATATCGGCCAGCCGCCGATCCTGCACCGTATCGCCGGTGGTGCGGATCACCACGGGCTCAGCCTCCCGCACGCCACGCAGCGCATCGATCACCAGCCGGGTCTGGATCAGCGCCAGCGGCGAGCCTCGCGTCCCTATGCGGATCGGCGACATGGCGGTGGTCATCGGCGCGTCCTATTACTCCCGCGGGCAACTGGAAAGGGGCGGCGTGCGACCAGTCCTGGGTATTGAAACATCATGCGATGAAACCGCATCCGCAGTGCTGGACGCGGAGGGTCACATACTGGCCGAAGCCGTGCTCAGCCAGGAGCGCGAGCATGCCCCCTTCGGCGGCGTCGTGCCGGAGATCGCCGCTCGCGCACATTTGGCGTTCCTGCCCGAGCAGGTCGACCGCGCCATGTCGCAAGCCGGCCTTCGCTTTGCCGACCTCGGCGGCGTCGCTGCCAGCGCGGGACCGGGGTTGATCGGCGGCCTGATCGTCGGCAGCCAGTTCGCCAAGGGCGTCGCGCTCGCACATCAACTGCCCTACGTGGCGGTGAACCATCTGGAGGCCCACGCGCTGACGGCACGGCTGCCCGGCATCACGCCGGATGGATTGGCGTTCCCCTACCTGTTGCTGCTGGTGTCAGGCGGTCATTGCCAGTGCGTCGCCGTGGAGGGTGTCGGCCATCACGTGCGGCTGGGCAGCACGATGGACGATGCGGCCGGAGAGGCGTTCGACAAGGTGGCGAAACTGCTGGGCCTGGGATGGCCCGGCGGCCCGGCGCTGGAGAAGCTGGCGGCCGGAGGCGACCCTGGGCGTTACGCGTTCCCGCGCCCGCTGCTCGGCCGGCCGGGTTGCGATTTCAGCTTCTCGGGCCTGAAGACCGCGGTGGCGCTCGAGGTCGGAAAGCTCGGCAGTGGCGCGCTGCCCGTGGCCGTGGCAGCCGACATCGCGGCCAGCTTCCAGCGCGCTGTCGCAGACGTACTGGCCGACCGTGCCTCGCATGCGATGGCCATGATGCGGCTACGGTCATCGGACGCGCGTATCCTGGTGGTGGCCGGCGGTGTCGCCGCGAATGGCGCGATACGGTCGGCACTGGCGGCCGCCGCCGCGACGCACGGGTTCGAACTGGTCGCGCCGCCAGTGCGGCTATGCACCGACAATGCTGTCATGGTGGCCTGGGCGGGCATCGAACGGCTGCGCCTGGGCATGGTGAATGGAATGGACTTCGCACCGCGTCCGCGCTGGCCGTTGGACAGTGTCGAGGTCTGAGATTTCGCCGGTTATTCAGCAGCAGGCCGCCCGCCAGACCGATAACCCGAAACAACGGCTTCCTTGGGCTCGATCATCCCGAGGCTCGCCAAGACCCGGAATTTCCCGCCCGTCGCCTGAGCGATGTACATATTCATTCGGGCATGGTGCTGACCGGGCACCATCTCCGCCGGGCCGCCGGGACCTTGTGCAATCTTCGCGTGGTCGAGCGCCGCGATGACCTCGTCCTGGTTCAGGGTCCCTGCCTCTCGCACTGCTGCCTCCCACAGCTTCATGCCGCGGTAGAGCCCGGTGCAGGCACTGCCGGCGGTGAACTGCGCGCTGCCGGGGAACCGCTTGTTGTAGCGCGCGAGAAGGTCGCGGCTGAACGGTTCGCTGACCTCCTGATAGTAATCGAGGCAGCCGTAGAGCCCTTCGACCTGCTCGGCCGGCACCAGGTTCAGGAAGTTTTCGTCGAAATAGGTGCAGACGATCTGCCCACCTCGCTTTTGGAAGCCTGATGCGTAGAGTTCCTGGAAGAACGGTGTCAGGCCAGGCGGGACAATTGTATTGAAGACGACGTCTGCGCCACTTGCTGTAATGCGCTGGACCACCTCACGATATTCCATGTGATCGAGGGGATGGTACTCCTCGCCGACAATCTCGCCACCATTGGCCGTGACGAGCTCGCGGACCTTCTTGTTCATGACGCGTGGCCAGATATAGTCGGCCGCCGGCAGATAGAATTTCCGCGCACCGCTCTTCTGCATAAGCCAGGGAATGAGAGGCTCGAGCTGCTGCGCCGGCACCGGACCGGTGCAAAAAATCAGCGGTTCGACCTCCTGCCCCTCATATTGCTCGGGGTAGATGTAAAGCTTGCCGTTCTTCTTGACTGGGCCCTTGATGGCTTGTCGCGTCGAGCTGTAGATGCCGCCGAACAGCACGTCGACTTGGTCGTGCTCGATCAGCTTTGTGGCCTTGGCTGTTGCCACGCTGTCCACGGTCGCGCCGTCCTCGAGGCAGAGCGCAAGCTGCCTGCCCAGTACACCGCCGTCGGCATTGATGTCGTCAACCACCATTTGCGCGACGTTGGCATCGGCGATGCCCATGAACGAAAGCGGTCCCGTCTGCTCTGCGATGACACCTACCTTGATCGGCATGTCGGTCATGGTCCCCCCCGGTCTCGACGTTACCTGGTGCTTGCTCACTTTCGGTTGGACGATCGGGACGGCCGCGCTGAAGCACCCATGAGACCGGGTGGCTGCCAGCGCGAGCGGGGCGACATCCTGTCGCCCTCCGATGATTGCTATTGCTGGTCGGGTGGCGTGTAAGCACTGCGAATGTCCCGTGCCTTCCGCCAAGTCTCGGCGATCGTCTCCTCGCTTATTTTTGGTAACAGACGGAGGGTAGGTGCTAATTTGAGAAACATCAATTCGAAACTGACACGCGACGACAACGGCGCCATGTCAGCTCGGCGGGAACGTTCCCCGATGCTCCGACGATCCGCCGCAGGAGCGGCTTGCCATGTCAGCGAGGTGGTCGTGCGTCGCTTGCTGATCGTGCTGTGCCTGGGTGTCCTGGCAACCTTTAGGCCGGCGCTCGCCGAAGAGACGCCGAAGCACGGCGGCACGCTGACCTTCATGATCCCGGCCGACGCGCCGCCAAGCTTCGATGGGCACAAGGAAAATACCTTCGCCACCATCCACGCGGTGGCCCCGTTCTACAGCGTGCTGATCCGCGCCAATCCGGACAATCCGGCCGACACCACGCACTTCGTCTGCGACGTCTGCGTCGAGATGCCGCGGCCAACGGATAACGGCCGGACCTACGTGTTCCGCATCCGCGACGATATCAAATTCAGCGACGGCACGTCGCTCACCGCCCAGGACGTGGCGGCAAGCTGGAACAAGATCGTCCGGCCACCGGAAGGCGTGATCAGCGTCCGCCGCGGCTACTACGCCATGGTCGACAAGATCGAGGCACCGGATGCCAAGACTGTGGCGTTCCGGCTGAAGTTCCCGACCGACGCCTTCCTGCCCGCACTCGCCGATCCGTATGCCTTCATCTACCAAAAGGCCATCCTCGACCGCGACCCGCACTGGTACGAAGCGCACATCCTGGGATCCGGACCGTTCCGCTTCAAGGACTACCAGCTGGGACAGTCGATCTCCGGTGTGCGCAATCCCGATTACTATCGGCCGGGACTGCCGTATCTGGACGGCTTCATCGGCATCTTCGCCGACAAGCAGGCTGTACGTGTCGCCGCGATCAAAGCAGACCGCGCGGCGATCGAATTCCGCGGCTTCCCCCCGTCAACACGGGACGAACTTGTCGCGGCACTCGGTGACAAGCTCGCCGTGCAGGAAAGCGACTGGAACTGCGGGGCCCTGGTCACCGCGAACCACGCCCGCAAGCCGTTCGACGATGCTCGCGTGCGCCGCGCGCTGACCCTGGCAATCGATCGCTGGCACGGCGCCGAGCCGATGTCGCGGATCACGGTATCCCGCACAGTAGGCGGCATCGTGTTCCCCGGCTCGCCCCTGGCCGCCACGCGCGCCGAGCTTCAGGACATCGCCGGCTACTGGCCCGACATCGACAAATCGCGTGCCGAGGCCAAACGCCTGCTGCACGAGGCGGGCGCCGACGGCCTGACATTCGAGCTGCTCAATCGCAACGTTGACCAGCCGTACAAATTCAATGGCATCTGGGTGGTCGACGAGTGGAGCAAGATCGGCATCCACGCGACGCAGCGCGTGCTGCCCACCGGCCCATACGAGGAAGCGCTGCGCCGCGGCGACTTCGCAGTGGCGATCGACGCGGAATGCCAGAACGTCGTCAATCCGCTGCTCGACGGCACGAAGTATCTGCCGCATACCGTATCCGACGCGAATTACGGCAATTACGACGATCCGGAGGAAGTGGCACTCTACGATCGGATGCTGCGCGAGACGGACTTTTCAAAGCAACGCACATTGATGCGGCAATTCGAAAAACGCGTCCTCGATACCGACGCGCACGAGGCATTCCTGCTGTGGCGCTATCGCATCGTGCCGTACCACAGCTATGTCAAAGGCTTCCGGATCAGCCCGAGCCACTACGTCAACCAGGACCTCGCGACGATCTGGCTGGACAGATAACGCATCACACGGCCAGCCCCAGCAGTTCGTCCGCGTTGCCGTGTGCGATCCTGGCGCGATCGGCTGGTGAAACCGGCAGCGCATCGAGGAAGGCACGGGCCCGCGCGTTGGAGGCAAACGGATAATCGACCGAGAACATCATACGGTCCACGCCGAATGTCATCAGCGCGGCCATGAACGGCACCATCGTGAAGAAGCCGCTCGTGGTGATCCACACCTGATCGACGATCGTCTGCCGCACGGATCTTTTCAACAGCGATTTCGCCTGCGCCGACGTGGTCTCGTCGATCCGGTCCAGCATGAACGGCAACGCCTCGCCCATATGGCCGACGATGATCTTCAGCTTCGGATAGCGATCCAGCGTGCCGCTGAGCGCAAGCCGCAGCACATGGACTGCGGTATCGTAATGCCAGCCCCAGGCCGACAGTGCGAGCGTGAAACTGAAATTGCCCGGCAGGTTGTCGTAATAGGCGTTGCGAACCGCCGGCGCCGGGATGCCCGGATGCAGGTAAAGCGGCACGCCGAGTGCCTCGGCACGCGCCAGGATCGGAGCGAACCCGGCGTCGTCCAGGAAGCGGCCATCGGTCGCGCCGTTGATCAGCGCCCCGTGGAAGCCAAGCTGCCTGACCGTGCGTTCCAGTTCGTCCGCCGCGGCGTCAGGCGCGAGCATCGGCAGATGGGCAAAGCCACCGTATCGGGCAGGAGTGCGCGCGGTGGCCTCGACCAGTGCGTCGTTATAGGCGCGCGCAAGCTCAATGCCGGCCTGGCCAGGGACCAGATCAGCCCCGGGTCCCGCGACCGACAGCACCTGCATGGTGATGCCGCTCTGCTCCATGTCGGCAAGCCGGGCATCGCCCAGGTCCGCCAGTTCATTGCGCTTGATGCTTTGTGCCCAGGGGAAGTCCGGACCCGGAAAGCCGCGCCCGGCAATGGCAGCGGGCGCGATCCCGGCAGCGATCCGGGGGACCGTGTAGTGCTCTTCCAAGGCGACAATGCGCATGCGGTTTGCTCCCATCAGAACCAGCGCGAACGTCACACCGCCACAGCAGCGGCGCTATATTCCTCTGGCTATAACAGGGGCATTCGGAAACGGCAGGACTTGCCATCCCACGCCCCCTGCGCGACTCTCTACGCCTTCGGAGACAGTCCACAAACAGGGCGAGGTTGCAGTGAACGACACAGTCGTGACCGACTCGGTGAAGCGATTCAAGTGGGTAGGAACCCGTCCCATCCGTCCGGACGGCGTGCCCAAGGTGACAGGCAAGGCGCTCTATGGCGGCGACTACAAGCTGCCTGGCATGCTGTATGGCAAGATCCTGCGCTCGCCCCATGCCCATGCCCGGATCAAGTCGATCGACACATCGGCCGCCGAGAAACTGACCGGCGTGAAGGCCATTGTCACGTCGAAGGACCTGCCCGACCAGAAGTTCGACTACATCGGCCCCGAGCGCGTCGCGCAGAACTTCTGGCACATCACGCGCAACATCATGGCGCGCGAGAAGGCGCTGTATGAGGGCCATGCCATTGCCGCCGTCGCCGCCATCAGCGCGTCGGTCGCAGAAGAAGCCGCATCGCTGATCGAGGTGGACTACGAAGTCCTGCCCCACGTCATCGACGTTGACGAAGCGATGGCCGACAACGCGCCGCTGCTGTTCGAGGACATGATCACCCGCGGTGTCGAACCCGCGCCGACGAAGCCCTCCAACATCTCCAAGCGCCTGGAATTCGCCACGGGCGACGTCGAGGCGGGCTTCAAGCAGGCCGACGTGGTGATCGAGAAGGAGTTCAAGACCGCCGCGGTGCATCAGGCCTATATCGAACCGCACGCCTGCATCGCGCGCTGCGACGCCGACGGCCAGACCGAGATCTGGTCCTCGTCGCAGGGCCACTTCCAGATGCGCGCGCTGACCGCGGCGATCCTGAAGAAGCCGGTGGGCGACATCCGCGTCTATCCCGCCGAGATCGGTGGTGGCTTCGGCGGCAAGACCGTTACTTATCTGGAACCGATCGCCACGCTGCTCTCCATGAAGGCGGGCAATCCCGTGCGCCTGATGATGTCGCGCGAAGACGTGTTCCGCTCCACCGGCCCCACCTCCGGTTCATCGATGTGGGTGAAGATCGGCGTCAACAAGGACGGCAAGATCATTGCCGCCGACGGCATCTTCAAGTTCCAGTCCGGCGCGTTCCCCGGCTCGCCGGTGATGAACGGCTGCCTCTGCGCGTTTGCGCCGTACGACATCCCGAACCAGCGCGCCGTCGGCTACGACGTGGTGAGCAACCGTCCGAAGGCCGCCGCCTATCGCGCGCCTGGCTCGCCGATCTCCGCCTTCGCAGTGGAGAGCGTGCTAGACATGTGCGCGCAGAAGATCGGCATGGATCCGCTGGAGCTGCGCCACAAGAATGCCTGCCGCATCGGCACGCCGACGATCTTCGGGCCGAAGCACGCCCATGACGGCTACGTGCAGACGCTCGAGGCGCTGCAGAACCACCCCGCCTACAAGGTGAAGCTGGGCAAGAACCAGGGCCGCGGCGTCGCCTCCGGCTACTGGTTCAACGGCGGTGGCGATTCCAGCGCCACGATCCAGGTGAATTCCGACGGCACCGTGCTGGTGGCAACCGGCAGTCCCGATATCGGCGGCTCGCGTGCCTCGATGGCGATCATGGCCGCCGAAACGCTGGGCGTGGACTACAACGTGGTGCGCGCCATCGTCGCCGACACCGGTTCGGTTGGCTACACCCACGTGACCGGCGGTTCGCGCGTGACCTTCGCGACCGGCACGGCGGTGGTGAACGCGACCAAGAACGTGATCAAGGACCTGTGCAAGCGAGCCGCGCTGATCTGGGACGTGGACCCCGACGCCGTGATCTGGGAGGACGGGTTCGCCAAGCCGGCCGGCGCCAACGTGGGCGAGTTCGAGCCATTGTCGCTCAAGGCACTGGCCGCGAAGTCGTCCGCCACGGGCGGCCCGATCACCGCCGCGGCGTCGGTCAATGCCGGCGGCCAGGCGCCGGGCTTCTCCACCCAGTTCTGCGACGTGGAAGTCGACCCCGAAACCGGCAAGGTCACCATCCTGCGCTTCGTTGCCGCGCAGGATGTCGGCCGGGCGATCCATCCCAGCTACGTCGAGGGCCAGATCCAGGGCGGCGTGGTGCAAGGCATCGGCTGGGCGCTGAACGAGGAATACATCTACAACTCGAAGGGCCAGCTCGATAATCCGGGCTTCCTGGACTACCGCTGCCCGGTCGCCTCCGACCTGCCGATGATCGACGCGGTGCTGGTGGAAGTGCCGAACCCCGCGCACCCCTACGGTGCGAAGGGCGTCGGCGAGGTGAACATCTGCCCACCGATGGCCGCGATCGCCAACGCGATCGACAACGCCATCGGCGTGCGCATGGATTGCCTGCCGATGTCGCCACCGCGTCTGCTGGAGGCGATCGACGCCAAGAGTGCATAAGGACCACCGCCTCACCACCGTCATGGCCGGCCTTGAGCCGGCCATCAGTGGCGGCAGCACCGTGTCCGGGCGGGCGCGTCAATGAGTGACGCCCCCGCCCGCGTCGTCTTCACCACCGGCTTCTCACGCCGCTACACCGGCGGCGTAACGGAGTTCGCGGTGGCGGCAAAGACGCTGCGCGGCGTCATCCGAGAGATGGACCGCAAGTTTCCCGGTCTGGCGGAAACGCTGGAGGAGGAGACGACGGTCGCCATCGATGGCGAACTGTATGAGATCGACTTCCTCCGTCCGATCAAGCCGGGCGCGGAAGTGTTCTTCATTCCCAAGATCGAGGGGGGTTAACTCCGTCCGACTCGCGCGCCTGCTACAATGCACCTGACTGCTCAAGGTGCGCGTCATGATCGTCGAAATCCTAGCCGGTGTCGCAGCGCTTACCGCCATGGCCGTGTTGCTGCTGGTGGCAAAACAGGCCGCCGCCCTCCAACGTCTGCGTCTCCTCTCCGAACAGTCGCTGGCCAACACCCGCGCCGAAGCCGAAACCACGCGCGCCGCGCTGTCGCGCGAACAGGGCCAGCAGCGTCAGGAAATGACCCTCCACTTCGACCGCGCCCGGGCCATGCTGGAAAGCAAGCTGCGTGAGCTGCGCGAAGGCAACGAAGCGAAGCTGGCCGAAATCCAGAAGACCGTGAACGAACAGCTCCACGCCGCGGTCGAAAAGCAGATGAACGAAAGCTTCAACCGCGTGATCGACCAGTTCACCGCCGTGCAGAAGGCCATGGGTGACGTCCAGGCGGTCACTGCGCAGATCGGCGACATCAAGCGGCTGTTCTCCAACGTGAAGACACGCGGCGGCTGGGGCGAGACGCAGGTGCGCGCCATGCTCGACGACATCCTCCCACCCGGCGAATACGAAACCAACTGCAAGGTCCGCGCCGACAGCAACGACGTGGTGGAATTCGCCGTCCGCATGCCGATGAAAGGCAATGACCGCCCGTTGCTGCCGATCGACGCGAAATTCCCCGTCGAAGACTACGAACGGCTGCTCGCAGCCTCGGATGCCGGCGACGCCGAAGCGGAGCGCGCCGCATCCCGCATGCTGGAACGCCGCATGCGCGACGAAGCCCGCAAGATCGCCGCCAAATACATCAACCCGCCGGTCACGGTGGAGTTCGCGGTCCTGTATCTACCGACCGATGCACTCTACGCAGAAGTCGCGCGCATCCCCGGCCTGATTGACGAAATCGGCCGCGACTGCCGCGTGCTGGTGATGGGTCCAAGCCTGTTCCCCGCCTTGCTGCGCACCATCCATCTCGGCTTCATCACGCTCGCGCTGGAACAGAAGGCCGATCAGATCCGCGACCTGCTCGGTGCGACGCGCGGCGAGATGCTGAAGATGGACGATGTCCTGGATCGCCTGGCCAAACAGGCCGGCACCTTCAGCAACACGATCGAGCGCGCCCGCACGCGCACCCGCGCCGTCAGCCGCAAGCTTCGCGGCGTCGAAGCCATCGAAGGCGATCGCGCCGAACAGTTGCTGGAGATGGACGTCGAGCCCGAGCTGACAGAGGACTGACCGCTCCCGCCTCACTCGATATCGGGTACCCGCCGCGTCACTTCGCCACGATACGCACCGCCAGTGCGCCGATCGCCGGCGCCTTGATCTCCACCCTGTCACCGGGCTTGAGGAAACGCTCCGGCGCGAACTGTCCATCCGCCATGCGCGGACTGGAATCCGCGGCGGTACCGGCCGCGGTGCCACCACTCAGGATGTCACCGGGATGCAGCGTCAGGTCGCGCGACAGGTATTCGATGTATTCCCAGTACGAGAACACCATGTCGCGCGTGTTGAACTGTTGCCGCCGCTCCCCATTGACCCACGTCTCGACGTGGATGTTCTCGGGATCCAGTTCGCCCACCACAATGCAAGGTCCCAGCGAGCACGACTGGTCGAAGTTCTTTGCCATCCCGAATTTCAGTGGACCCTGCGGTTCGGCCGGCGCGCGAATGCTCCAGTCGCCCAGCAGCGTCACGCCCCACACCAGGCTCTTCGCCTCGCTCACCGGCACGTCCTTCGCGCGTTTGCCAAGCACGATCGCCACCTCGCCCTCATAGTCCAGACGCGTGGCACGGCTCGGATACGGCAACTCGGCATCCGGATCCGCCGCATCGCGGCCCACTTTCCAAAATCCCCAGATGCCGCTCTCCCGGATGCGCGCAGCCGCTTCGGGAATCGTCATGGCACCGGCACCCGGCAGCAGTCCCATCGCCGCCATCCCCGCCAGGTGATCGGCGAAGTTCCCGCCGGCACAGGCAATGCGCGCGCCCTCGGGGCGCGGTGCGTGCAGCCGCACCTCCGAGGCTGCGTGCACGATGGTCTCGCCATAAGCTCCAAGCAGGTCGTGCGTATCGCCAAACAGATGGTCGAGCGCAGCCGCCGCGTAATCCAGCGTGCGGTCGCCGCCATCGATGAACATCGCCAGATCGCTCGGCGCCAGTGCCGCCGCCAGCATCGTCGGATGACGCTCGTTCTGCCGCTCTTTCAGCAGCTTCGCGTAGGCCAGCGACAGGTCGATCACCTGCTCGCCGCGCAAGGCGCCCACGCGCTTCTCCGGACCAAACACGACGATCTTCATGCGTCCCCTCCTGATTGCACGCGCTCCTCGCGCTGTTAGATTAACGGTGTGAACCTGCGAATCGCCACCTGGAACATCAATTCGTTGCGCCTGCGTCTGCCGCTGCTCAAGCAACTGATCGCGGCCCTGGATCCGCACGTGATCTGCCTCCAGGAAACCAAGGTGCCGGACGAGCTGTTCCCGATCGGTGGCCCGGCGCAGCTTGGCTATCCACACGCATTGTATCGCGGCATGAAAGGCTACAACGGTGTGGCGATCCTGTCGCGTTTGCCGATCGTGGCGCACGACATCGCACCAGACTGGTGCAGCAAGGGTGACTGCCGCCACATCGGCGTGCTGCTCGACGTCAAGGGCGAGCCGATCGAGCTGCACGATTTCTACGTGCCCGCCGGCGGCGACATCCCCGACCGCGAGCAGAACGTGAAATACGGCCACAAGCTCGACTTCATCGCGGAAACCCGCAACTGGTTCGCTGCGCGCACCGGCCTCGCGCGCAGCATCATCGTCGGCGACCTCAACATCGCGCCACTCGAACACGACGTCTGGAGCCATAAGCAGCTGCTGACCGTGGTGAGCCATACACCGCCAGAGGTTGAAGGCCTGACAGCCTGGCAGAACACCGGCTTTGTCGATGCCGTACGACACTTCGTGCCGTCAGACCAGAAACTCTACACGTGGTGGTCGTATCGCAACCGCGACTGGCGCGCCTCTGACCGCGGCCGACGGCTGGATCATATCTGGGTCACGCCCGACCTCGTCGGCAGGCTCAAGCGGCAGATCGTCCTGAAAGACGCACGTGACTGGCCGCAAGGCTCTGACCACGTGCCGGTGTGCGTCGAGCTCAGGCTTTAGGCCCGTCCTCTACCACGACCTCAGCGCCCTCAACCGTGCCGTCTTCTTCGACTGGCGCTCCATCATGCGGTGCTGCAACCCGCGAAGCGCTGTGATCGCGTCCCCCACATTCGGCCCCCTGTTCAGCATCACGCACTCGGCACGCACGGCCATCGCTGCATCCGTCATCTCACCCCGCGTGGGCAGGCCGGACTTCACCATTTCCTCCAGTACCTGCGTAGCCCAGATCACCGGCACATGCGCGGCTTCGCACAGCCACAGGATCTCCTCCTGCATCTCCGCCAGACGTTCGAAGCCGATCGCCACCGCCAGGTCCCCACGTGCGATCATCACCCCGAATGGCTGGCGGCCAGCCGCGCGCACGATGATCTCGGGCAGGTTCCTCACCGCCAGCGCCGTTTCCACCTTCGCGACGATCCCCAGCCGCTGCCAGTCGGCACGACGCTTCGCCAGCTCGTCCTGCATCAGCGCGATGTCATCAGCGCTCTGCACGAACGAGAAGCCAATCATGTCGGCGTGGCGCGCGACGAAATCCAGATCGCTCAGATCATTGGCAGTCAAAGGATCAAGCTTCAGGTCGGCACGCGGGAACGTCAGGCCACGCTCGGGCTTCATCTTGAAGCCGCGCAACTGCGTCCGCTGCACCGTGATCGTCACGGCACCCGCTGCCACCGACTGCACGACCCCGCTCAGCTTGCCATCGTCGAACGCAACCTCGGTGCCAACCGCCAGGTGATCCAGCACGTCACCAGGATCGCAGACCGCCTCGATGGTTTCGTCAGGATCGAACAACATCTCGTCGCGCACGAGCCGGAAGCAATCGCCCGGCATCAACCGCTCGCCTGCGTGACGCTTCACCGAACCGATACGGAATTTCGGTCCGGCGATGTCCATCAGCACCGGGATGCGCCGCGCGACGGCATCTCCGGCCTTGCGCGTGTTCTCGATCATCGCGGCCCAGCTATCCGCATCGTCGTGCGCACAGTTGATCCGCACCACGTCGGCGCCCCGGCGCGCGATCTCCAGCAGGAAGCCGGGGTCCCGCGCCGCCGCGCCAGAGAGCGTGACAAGGACGCGGCCTGCCCCATGCTCGCTCGCCGGTCCGAGCAGCGCATCGGTGTTGGTCCGCAGCAGTGCTTCTCCGCGGAAGAAGTCATCTTCTGACGGCGGCCAGCCTGTCGGTAACGGCCTGCCGTCGAGCAAAGCGCCCAGCGCCGCTTCCACACAGCTCAGCGTCATCATGACGCGGCTTTCCAGCCGGCCCAGCGATGACAGGCCATGCCGCATCAGTTCGCGTTGCAACCCACGCAGGTCGTGATGACGGAAAGCCATGTAGTGCGCGAGATTGTCGGCACTGAAAGCGAACGCCTCGCGCTCGATAGACCCCCGCCAGCGGTCAATGCGGCTGGACGCTTCATCGTTGATCGCCAGGCGCAGGTCGCGCAGCAGCTGAAGCAACTCGAGGTTGGCTTGCGGCATGACGGTTCTCCGCTGTCACGCGTATTTACGCGGTACACAGCCGCGGCGGCGTGAAGGTCTGCTGACGAAAAACGCACCCGGCAGCCGCTAGAGCGACTCCCCAAGCGGACGCCAGTCGAGCAGATCCTCCGGCGCGTCGATCCGCCGTCGATCCCAGGCAGACAAACCAGACCGATGCCGCGCCACTGCACGCGCCGCCAGGTCCGGCGAGAGCCAATGTCCCGCGCGCTTACCCTGGAAGTACAACAGCCAACGTCCGTCAGCCCTGATGAGATGCACGACGCCGGCCGCGCTTGGGTACTCGTACGCCATGCCCGATATGAGCCCTGCTGCCCCGATTTGCCCCTTGAGCTGGATCATGCCGATAAGAGGAGAAGTCGTCTAGGGTGCCCCAATCCATCGTCCGGCGCATGGCATCCATCGTTTGCGCCGATTGCGCCGGGAGCGGGGCGCCGGTAAACCGGCCGCCATGCGGGTGTAGCTCAATGGTAGAGCTCCAGCCTTCCAAGCTGGCTATGCGGGTTCGATTCCCGTCACCCGCTCCAATGGCTCAGGCCCGATGGCGGGTTCAGTCACCTCGATGAGCCGGAAGGATGCAGTTCCCCTTGACTTCAGCCCGTCCCCGCCCTTTCTACGCCCCCTGCGCGAGCGACACTGGTTCGCCGTGCAGGGGTGTAGCTCAATTGGCTAGAGCGCCGGTCTCCAAAACCGGAGGCTGGGGGTTCGAGACCCTCCACCCCTGCCAGCGGCGCGCATACGCGCTATAGTCCCCGCAATTCGACCCCTGGAGAGCATCAGTCGTGGCGTTCGATCCGGCGAAATTCGTGCGTGAGGTGCGGGCAGAGATGGCCCGCGTCACCTGGCCCACCCGCAAGGAGACCATGGTGACCACCGGTCTCGTCTTCGCCATGGTCGCGCTGGCGGCGATGTTCTTCTTCCTGGTCGACGAAGTCATCAGCACGGGCATCCGTGCACTGTTCGGCATGAACGCCTGAGGAGATATTTCCGGCAATGGCCAAGCGTTGGTACGTGGTGCACGTCTATTCCGGCTTCGAGAAGAAGATCGCCCAGCAGCTCAAGGAGCAGGCGGCCCAGAAAGGTCTCGCGGACCAGATCGATGAGGTGCTGGTCCCCTCCGAGCAGGTGGTCGAGGTGCGCCGCGGCCAGAAGGTCAACGCGGAACACAAGTTCTTCCCCGGCTACGTGCTGGTGAAGATGGAGCTGTCTGACGACGCCTGGCACCTGGTGAAGAACACCCCGAAGGTCACCGGCTTCCTCGGCAGCAAGACCCGGCCCAGCCCGATCAGCGATGCCGAAGCCGACCGCATCATGAAGCAGACGCAGGAGGGCGTGGAGCGTCCGCGTCCGGCCGTGCTGTTCGAGGTTGGCGAGCAGGTCCGCGTCGCCGACGGCCCCTTCACCAGCTTCAATGGCACAGTCGAGGAAGTGGACGAGGAAAAGGGCCGCGTGAAGGTCAGCGTGTCGATCTTCGGCCGCTCCACCCCGGTGGAGCTGGAATACGCCCAGGTCGAGAAGGTGTAGCCTCGGGGGCTGATGGACCTCTTCTACACAGACCCGCAGTCCCTCTTCGTCCGCGCCTATGACGCCATCTATCGCGAAGCGCCGCCCCCGATCGCGGGTGACGTCGCGTTCTACCAGTGCCTCGCGCAACGGACGGGCGGGCCTGTGCTGGAACTCGCCTGCGGCACGGGCCGCATCGCGCTGCCGCTCGCCGAAAGCGGACTGGATGTCACCGGCGTCGATGTCTCCGACGGCATGCTGTCGATCATCCGCCAGAAAGCGCCGGCGCATCGCCTGACTCTGCTCGCGCAGGACATGAGCGCACTGAACCTGGATCGGCGCTTCGGTTGCATCATCATCGCCTTCCGCTCGTTTCAGCACCTGCTGACAATCGAGCTGCAACGCCAAACCCTGGCCGCGATCCACCGCCACCTTGCACCGGACGGCCGCCTCGCACTTCACCTGTTCGATCCGCGCCTCGACCTCCTGGTCGACCAAACACCACGCCAGCCCGTCCTCCGTGGCACCGATCCGGCCACCGGACACAGCTTCACTGGCGAGATGCTGAACGCGCGGTTCGACTACCTCGCACAGATCCGCCGCGATGTCTGGCGCTACCGCGAATTCGCCCCGGACGGCTCGCTCCTGGCCGAGGACACGCGCGAGATGGCCCTGCGCTGGACATGGCGCTGGGAACTCCACCACCTGCTGGAACTGTGCGGTTTCACGGTGGAAGCGCAATACAGTGACTTCACCGGCTCACCCCCGGCATATGGCAAGGAACTGATCGTGGTCGCCCGCATGTGCGACTGACGGACCAGCAGTTTTGCCAGTCCAGTTGCAAAAGTAACACCGCCTGTTGTCTGTTCACGCCATGGACGGCGGCTCCCCAATCCAGGCCTACCTCGCCGGCGCGATCGGCGACGACGAACTGCTGGCGCAGGTCGATCGGGTGCTGGCGGACGGATCCGTCGTCGACAGGGCGGCGCTGCTCAACGATTGGCGGACCAAGTCCGGCCGCATTCGCGCGCAAGGCATTCGTGACCAGCTCAGCGCCAGAGTGCAGGCCTTGTCCTGGTCGGACACCGATGACGATGACACCATCAGCCGGCCACCGCCTGGCGTGAGGGTGCTGAAAGCCGGCGACATGCTCGCCCACCGGTTCGTCATCGAGGAGAAGCTCGGCTCCGGAGGCATGGGCAGCGTCTTCAAGGCCCGCGACCTGCGCCGTGACGAGGCGCAGGACCGGCATCCCTACGTCGCGGTGAAGACGCTGAACGTCGAACTGGTTCAGCGCGAGGACTCGGTCAAAATCCTCCAGCGGGAGGCCAGGAAGGCACAAAGCCTTTCCCATCCGAACATCGTCCGCGTCTACGACTTCGACCGTGACGGCCAGATCATGTTCGTCACCATGGAATTGCTGGAGGGGTCGTCCCTCGAGGCGATGATCCGCGCGAACGGCCTGGCTGGGACAACGCCGCAGAAGGCACTGCCGATCCTAGAGCAGATGGCGTCCGCACTGGAGTTCGCGCATGCGGAAGGGATCGTCCACTCTGACCTGAAGCCAGCCAACGTTTTCATTCTGAAAAATGGGCGCGTGAAGGTGATCGACTTCGGCATCGCGCGGGCGGTGCCGACGCCCGGCCTGCTCACCGTGGACCGGACGACGTTCGACATCCAGGCGCTTGGCGCGCTCACGCCGGCCTACGCCAGCCCCGAAATGATCGAAGGCCTCGACCCGGATCCGCGCGACGACGTGTTCGGCTTTTCCTGCATCGCCTACGAGCTGCTGACCGGGATGCATCCGTTCGGCCGGACCCCCGCCCTGGCAGCGCGCGCTACCAACCTGCGGCCGAAGAAGCCCGCGCAGCTGTCGGCCAGCCAGTGGCGGGCGCTCCAGAGCGGTCTGGAGCTCGAACGATCGAAACGCGCGGCGAGCCCGGTACGCCTGCTTGCAGCGATGCAGGAGAAGCCCGCGATCTGGCAAAGGCGCAGTTTCGCGATCCCGGCCGGGGTGGGTGTCGTCGTCATCGCGGGACTCGTCGGCCTGTCGATCCGCCTCGCGCATCAACCTGGCAATCCGCCTGTCCAGAATACATCTCCCAACGCTGTCGCCCCGCAGCCGCCGCCTGCCGAACCCGAGGCCACGAAGCAACAGGCCCAGCAGCAGGCAGACGTGGCGGCCCAAAAGCTGGCCCAGCAGCAGGCGGACGAGGCTGCCGCGCAGAGAGCCGCTCAACAGCAGGCGCAGGAGGAGGCCGCGCAGAGGGCCGCTCAACAGCAGGCGCAAGAGGACGCCGCCAGGCGACAGGCGCAACAGCAGGCGGACGACGACGCGGCGAGGCGTCTGGCACAACAGCAGGCTGATGAGGCAGCCGCCAGGCGGCTCGCTCAGCAACGGGCCGAGGAAGCGGCCAAGCGACCCGACCCACAGCCACCGGCTGGAGCCTTGGGCGCTGCGGACATCGCCGAGTTGCAGCGGCTGCTGAATGCCATCGGACTGAATGCCGGCGCACCCGATGGCAAGGCCGGACCGCGAACGCAGGAGATGGCGCGGGCTTTCCAGTTGGCCATCGGCCAGCCCGGCAACGGCGAGTTGACGCCGGGGCTGCTCGAGGCGTTGCGCCAGACGAAGCCGTCAGCCGACGCCAAGGCGAAGGCCGTGTTCAGCCTCGCAGCAGGGGCAAGCCGTTCAGGACGGACCGGCGACGCGATCCGGCTGTATGACCTCGGGTTGACATTCGCGCCGGCGAATTCCGATGCGCTGCTTGCTCTCGGCGGCCTCTACCGCGACAGGAACGACACCGACGCCGCCCGCCGGCAGTATGAGCTGGTGCAAAGGAATGGCGGCCCTGCGGCCGAAACCGCGCGGCAACAACTGGCGGCATTGCCCAGACAGCCACCGCCGCCAACCGCTCAAACCGCCCCAACGGCGCCTGCCGCTCCGGACGCATCCGCGTCAGGAACGCCGGCCGGGTCCGCGGCGTCGCAGGCCACCGGACACACCGGGTCCGACCAGCCGCTCGAAGGCCTCTATGCCGGGACAAGCCAGGTATTGGGATACAGTTCGCCGAATTGCATCGCGGGCCAGGTACGCCTCGAGGTGCGAAACAGCAAATTGATACTCGGCGTGGACAGGCAGATTGCCGTGGCCGGTGACGGAAGCTTCGATGGCACGCGGGCCATTGGCCGCCCACCGGTCGTGCAGTTCTGGACCGGAAAGATCGGCGCCGGCGGCATGGAAGTCGACATCAAGGATCCGGCATGCACGTTTCATGCTTCGCTGAAGAAGGTTTCGCCATGAACAGCGGTGCCTTCTACAAGGCCTGAGTCCGCATCCGGATCGGGATATACTGACAATTTCTACCGACGTTACTTATTGCCCGAGACATGCATAACCGGCACTACCCGCCGAACTGCGCCACCAGGGCGCGCCACAGCACGTTCAGTTCGGCCGCGGCAGGATCACCCGCCGCCTGCAGCCGCACCGCCGTGTGCACCAGCACCAGGTGCAGCGCCGGGTCGATGAAGATCACCTGGCCATGGATGCCGCGCAGCGCGAACGCTCGCCGCGAACCCCGCAGCAGCCAGACCTGGTAGCCATAGCCGTCGCCCCGCGTCGCGGTGCCCGGCGCCAGATACGGTGCCGCCACGCTGGTCGCGTCCAGTATCCATTGCCGCGGGATGATCTGCCGGCCGTTCCAGGCCCCATCATGCGCCAGCATCAGTGCGAACCGCGCCCAGTCGCGCAACGTCGCATTGAAGCAGCAATTGGCGACTTCCTGGCCGGTTCCATCGACCACCCAGGTCGCGTCCGCTTCCGCGCCCATCGGCTGCCAGATCCGGCTTTGCAGATACTGCGCGAGCGGCATGTGCACGGCATGACTGACCGCCAGGCCCAACACCTCGGTTTCGGTACCGGCATAGTGGAACCGGGTCCCCGGCGGCGCCTCGCGCGTATTGAACTGCGCAACCGCCTGTGCCGGCGGCACACCACCGACGAACAACATCGAGCCCAGCTTCGCACTGTCGTCCTCGCCATCGTATACCTCGCGGAACGCCACGCCCGAGGCCATGTGCAGCAGGTCGCGTAGTGACGTTCTGCCATACTCGGTGCCGCCGATCCCCGGAACGTAATCGGCAGCCGGCTGGTCGATCGAACGGATCGCGCCCTCCGACACCGCAATGCCCAGCAGCATCGCGGTGATCGTCTTGGCCATCGACTGCGACAACAGACGATCGCGATCCGTACGACCGTACCGGTAATGCTCGAACAGGATCGTGTCGTCACGCGCGATCAGCAGTCCGGTCGTTGGATTGCGCCGCAGATAGTCGTTCAGTGTGTAATTGCTGCCGCCATACCGGTAGCTCAGAGCCAGTTCGTCCACGCCGCGTCGCAGCAGCGAAGGCGCTGCCGGCTTCGCCACGACATGCGATGGCCACAACGTATCGAAGCGGCTGTAATCGCCGACCATATCGCGCTGCGGCAACCTGGCCCCACCCCGCTGCGTGGGATACCCGGCAGCCGCGCCATACGCCGCGTCATCCGGCCCGCCATCCGAGAACACCGGTTCCACCGCCGCGCCCGCCGGCAACGGCAGCAGCAGCAACAGCACCATCCATAGCCACATCGACGCCGGGGCGCCGGACAGCCGGCTCAACGCACCAGCGCCCCGAGCAGCGCGTCCAGCCGCAGCCGCCCCTCCGGCAGCGCAACCAGCCGCCCGTCGTGCCACGCCAGGTATCCCTCCGAGATCGCCTGCCCCAACACCGCCGCGTCAACCGCCTCCGCCAACTCCATCCCGGTGCGCGCCGCGAACCGCGCTGCCTCGATCCCCTCGGCCAACCGCAGTCCCATCAGCAGCATTTCGCGTGCCCGTTCGACACGCTGCAGCAGCGTTTCCTCCACCACCCCGTGCCCGCTGCGTTCGACCCGTTCGGCCCACACCTCCGGCGCCCGATGCCGCCGTGTCGCCACCAGCCCCTGCTCCAGTGTCAGCCGCCCATGGGCCCCTGGCCCAACCCCGGCGTAGTCGCCATAGCGCCAATACGTCAGGTTATGCCGGCTCTCGCTGCCGACACGGGCGTAGTTGGACACCTCGTACGCCAGCAGCCCATATCGCCCACCCTCCTCGGCCGTGGCCTGGTACATCTCCGCCGCAACGTCATCATCGGGAAGCACGATCGCGCCGCGCTGATGCAGCGTCGCGAACTGCGTCCCCGGCTCGATGGTGAGCTGGTAGAGCGACAGGTGGTCCGCCGCCAGATCAAGCGCCTCGCGCAATTCGCTGCGCCACGCCGCCAGGGTTTGCCCGGGCCGCGCATAGATCAGATCGAACGAAAAGCGCGGAAACGTTGCCCGCGCCATGGTCAGCGCGGCGATCGCCTGCTCCGCCGAATGCTGACGCCCCAGCATCCGCAGCGCCTCGGCGTCCAGGCTCTGCACGCCGACCGATACCCGATTGACCCCCGCCTCCCTCAGCGCCGCGAACCGCGCCGCCTCCACGCTGGTCGGATTGGCTTCCAGCGTGACCTCCATATCGTCCGCCGCCTCGAACCACGCCCGCGCATCCGCGATCAGGTCCGCCACC
>DATJJM010000112.1:0-18731 GCA_035492535.1 Acetobacteraceae bacterium
CTTTCCTCTCGGCAGCGGACGTCACCATTTCTTTCCCAGAAGGTCCTTCAGCGCGACGTTGTCCAGCATGGCATCAGCCAGCATGCGCTTGAGTTTGCCGTTCTCATCCTCCAGCGCCCGCAGACGCTTGGCCTCCGACACCTCCATCCCACCGAACCTGGCTTTCCACTTGTAGATGCTGGCGTCACTCACCCCGTGTCTGCGGCACAGATCAGCAACCGAGACGCCGGCCTCGTGCTCCTTCAATATCCCGATAATCTGCTCTTCCGAAAACCGACTGCGCTTCATGCTCTGGTCTTCTCATTGGGCCAAAGCGAACTCCAGACTGGATTAGCTCACGGGGGCAACGTCACTCTGGTTGCGCGGCGGTACAGCAATGATGCCCAAACGCGAGAAGCTTTGCCTGATCGATACTTCCACTCGCGGGGAAGACCGAACCTTCTAGGATTCTTTTCTGAATCTTCTTGCCCACCAGCCCCAGTTTTTGGTATCAAGTTGTGTATGATGGCGACTTCAGCAAGCGAGGCTCCCCTCCATTGGCAGCAGCCGCGATCATAACAGGGGCGGTGTGCTGGCCGTACTCTGAACTGGTGCGGCGAACCTCTCCCGAAGTGGTTCAGTTCGATGTCAGGCCCTACGGATCAACAGCAGGTCCTGATCCCAACTTCTGCAGCGGCGCAAGACAGCGGTCTTCTTGAATGGACCTCATGGGTCACTGACCAGCTTGGGCATGCTCCCGCATTGCACCATCAGCTGCTTCTGCGGTCACTGAGTGCTATCGGACGTGGCACCATTGACCGCCTGATGGTGCTGATGCCACCTGGTTCCGCCAAATCGACCCTAGCCCACGTCAATACCGACCTTTGGGGCGCGTACGTGTCGACCCCAGCAACTGCGGGCACGTGGTATGCTTGGGTCGAAGGCACCGACAGCAGCAATCCGACGGTTTATCCGACGGCATTCACGGTGACCTGAATGAGCGTTGCACTCGTCGCCCCCACCAGGCCAATGGGGATCGGCGGGGGGCGTACGGCCTTGTGGCAGCCGCTGCGCTTCATCGAGGCACCATCAGGCGGAGGATCGGGTAACAATGTCCCGCCAAGTGCTATCGTGGGCCTGTCGGGCTGGTGGGACGCCAGCAACACCGCGACTGCGGTCGGGACGACAGGATCGATCGTTTCCGGCTGGAACAGTGCGACAACCGGTATGACGGACAAGTCAGGTAATGGCGTCATGCTGAACCCGTATTCGTTTGCCACCCCTGTGGGGCTACCGGTAACGACCCCGCGCCTTTCAGGATTGCTGGGCGGCTTGGGACGCATTGCTGGCGGAACAAGCACTCTGGCGCCTGCGCTCGATCCCGATGTGGGCTTTCAAGTCGCAGACGTAGCACTTCAGGCCAGCGCAAGCTGGACGTGCTATGTTGTATGGTCGCGTCCCAATTGGCGGCAGAATTCGGGGCGCGACACCAATCCAATCACATTGATCGCCAGCGGTGGCACTCCTGTACTGCAGATAGACAGCATTTCAGGGCAAAATCGGCTCGTATTGTTTCCTGGTAGCCTCAATCAGTCTGTGCTGAGTACCGCAATGACGCGCCGCCACACGCATTCGATCGTTCTGCGGAATACGCCACGAGTTGGAGTCGACGCGTGGCTGGACAATACGCTGATGATCAGCGGCGTTGCCAACCCACTTTCCTCGATGACTGAGTTGCCGATGATCTTGCTGCACGACACTACGATGCTGGGCAGCGCACAGTGCTGGTTCCACGAAGCGGCGATCTGGGACCGCACCCTGACTGACGCTGAGGTCAGCGCGGTGCTGCAATATTCGACGCGTTGGACGCGCGGGTCACGCCGAGGCGTGTATCTGATCATCAATGGTCAGTCCAATGCTATCAACTATGCACTCAATGATGGCGCAGCTCAGCTCTTGGCACAGGGCATCGCGTGGCATCTGGGAGCCCTTGCGTACAATGCATTGGCTACCACCGGCACCCCATCCAGCTACACGATGCAGAGCGGGCATGGCCTGTATCCGGCCGTCAATGGCACCTATCCTGGTAGCTTCCTCAACAATCCCAACGACGATTCCAGCCCTTCAATGTGGCAGCTGGGCGCAGACGGTCTTGCCACTCGGGCAGCAATTCAAGCGCTGAGCCAGGCCGATCAGCAAGACATATGCGCATTGGTCTGGCCATGGAACGAGACCGATAGCCTGCGCAACTACAGTGAGAAGTCCACGTTCCTTGCTGCTGCCGAGCACTTTTTGTCGCTCGAACGTGGCATGCTCGGCCAAACTGCCAGCAATCTGCCGCTGATCTGGTGGAATGCCATTCCTTACGGCGTCGCCGGCGGAATGCAGATGCACCGAGAAGTAGTCGCGGCAATGGCAGCGGACCCGGCGCAGAACGTGATCATTGGTAATCCGCAGACCAGCGACAGCAATCCGCGTGGCTCAACCTGGAACCCTACAACAGGCATCGCAACCGGAGGTGATCCAGCGCATCGCGACAGTGCGGACAATCAGCGCTTCGCCTGCCTCGCTGCGCCGGTCGCCGCACGCGCGATCCTGGCCAGCGCTGGCGGCGATGCGTTGAGTGCCATACCGAGAGGCTTGCCGAAAGTCGGTGGTCCCGTGATTACGCATGTCTATCGCGCATCAGGGACGATACTGGTGTTGACGATTGTACACGACGCTGGCACCGATCTCATCGTGCCACTTCAGGCTGCCAATGGAGCCGGCTTCGCGGTTATGGACGGTGGTTCCAATGCCAACCCTGGCACCGTCATCCCAGCCATTGCATGTGGTCGCATCGATGCAACTCATTTGTCGTTGACCCTGGCGCAGCCACTACGAAACGCCAGCCCTAACTGCAGTCTCTACTATCCGTATGGAAACACCTCTATCGGGCGAGGCAACGCCATCACTGACAATTTCTCCACTCTGTGCCCACCGAGCGGTTGGAACGTCGCCGGCGACCTGGGCTCCGCCTGGTCGCTGAACTTTCCTCTGGCGGCCACCACCACGCCTATCACTTTAACCGATAGCCCTACCTGATCATATGACCAACTTCGACCGAATGTTCGCCCTCGTGTCCGGTCACGAGGGAAATTATAGTGGCAATCCCGACGATCCCGGCAACTGGACGGGCGGAGCAATCGGCATTGGAAGATGCCTTGGCACAAAGTTCGGTATCAGTGCCGCCGCCTATCCAAATGCGGATATCCCAAACCTCACGCTTGATGAGGCAAAAGCACTCTACCAGCACGACTATTGGGATCGCATTGCAGGGGATCGCCTGCCAGCCCCGCTCGCGCTTCTGGTATTCGATGCCGCCATCAACAACGGCACCGAGCGTGCCGTAAGCTGGCTACAGGATATTGCGCATGTGACGCGCGACGGAGTCGTTGGCCCAGTGACGCTGGCAGCTGTTGACCGGCTTGCGGTCGGGCCCGACGGCGTCGCTGGGCTGTGCAGCGAGTACCTGGCGCGACGGCTGGTATTCATGGCTTCATTGTCAGCCTGGAAGACGTTTGGCCTTGGTTGGGCACGCCGGCTGTTCAAGCTCCCGTTCGAGACTCTCCCCTACCTGGCGAAGTAAATCCGACGTGCGTCAGTGGAAGTCGCGGGAGCGAGGAAAAATCCGCTCCTGCCGTGGATGCCGCGGACGGCTCGGCCTTGACGGCGTCCGGCTGGATGGCTCTTCGGTAATCCGCCCCATCAAGCCACTGCGGTCATCCAGCCGTTCGGCAATGACATGGATGATACCTTCCGGACTACGTTGCAACCTACCTGTCACCTTCAACAGGCTGCTGCCCATGATGGCGCGTCGAAATCGCTCCATCAGGCTGGCCCAGACCACGACATTCGCAATACCAGTCTCATCCTCGATGGTGCAGAATACAACGTTGCCATTGCCAGGCCGCTGCCGCACCAACACCACCCCCGCAACAGAAAGCCGGGTGCCATCGACTTGCGCAGCGGCCTGAGCACAGCTCAGCACGCCTTCGGCACTGAACAACGCGCGCAGGAAGCGCATCGGATGCGCTTTCAACGACAGCCCCGCGGTCTGGTAGTCGGTGACGACGTGCTCTCCCTTCGTCATGATGGGCAGCGAAGCGTGGTGAATCACCATTGGTTCGGTGGCAAATAACGGCAGGTCCGTCATATTCGACAGCCCGCGCACCTGCCACAGCGCCGCTCGCCGATCGAGCTTGAGGCTGCGCATCGCATCAGCATCCGCCAGCATCACAAGTGCGTCCTGAGGCAGGCCCGTACGCACGAGATCGGCAAAGCTTGTGCAGCGCGTCTTCACCAACGGCTCGGCCCATGCTTGCGAAAATCCGGTGATCAGCCGGAACCCCAGCCGCAGCGCGCCATCTTCCAGCGTGCAGTCCCACTTGCTGGCCGACACATCAATCTGCCGCACCTCTACGCCATGCTCGCGCGCATCGCGCACAATCTGCGCCGGCGCATAGAACCCCATCGGCTGCGAATTCAGCAACGCGCAGGCAAATGCCGCCGGGTGGTGGCACTTCAGCCAGGCTGAGACATAGACCAGCAACGCGAAGCTCGCGGCATGGCTTTCCGGAAAGCCATACGTGCCAAACCCTTCGATCTGATGGAAACAACGCTCGGCAAAGTCCTGCGTATAGCCCCGTGCAACCATGCCGGAGACCATCTTCTCGAAAAAACGATGGATTGTACCTGCGTTGCGGAACGTTGCCATCGAACGACGAAGCTGATTGGCCTCCTCCGGAGTGAACTTCGCTGCCACAATGGCAATTTGCATTGCCTGTTCCTGGAACAGCGGCACGCCCCTGGTCCTATCCAGCACCCGCTTCAGTTCATCGGCCTCGCCACGTTCCGGCGTCGGGGACGGCAGCTCCGTTTTCTCCAGCCCCTGCCGCCTGCGTAGATACGGGTGCACCATGTCGCCCTGGATCGGCCCAGGCCGCACGATCGCCACCTCGATCACCAGATCGTAGAACACGCGCGGTTTCAGCCGTGGCAACATGTTGATCTGCGCGCGCGATTCCACCTGGAACACCCCAATCGAATCTCCCCGACACAGCATGTCATAGACCGCAGAATCCTCGGTCGGCACTTCGGCCAGGTTGTTGATTCCCAGCAGCGCAAATGCTTTCCTGATGCAGGTCAGCATCCCGAGCGCCAGCACATCAACCTTCATGATTCCCAGCGTGTCGATGTCGTCCTTGTCCCACTCGATGAAAGTCCGCTTGTCCATCGCAGCGCGGCCGATCGGCACCGTCTCATCCAGCCGCCCGCGCGTCAGCACGAACCCACCAACATGCTGCGATAGATGACGCGGCAGCCCGACCAACTGTCGCGCCAGTTCGATAGAACGGCGCACCGTAAAACTCGCCGGATCTAGGCCAATCTCCTTTACGCTGTCGTCCGACCAGAGTCCCTCCCCCGCATGCCATGACTGAGCCGACAACACGGCCGTGGCGTCCTCCGACAACCCCATCACTTTTCCCACCTCACGGATCGCCCGCTTCGGCCGGTAGTGAATCACTGTCGCCGCTATGCCTGCTCGTTCGCGGCCATAACGTTTGTAGATATATTGGATCACCTCCTCGCGGCGCTCGTGCTCGAAATCCACATCGATATCCGGTGGCTCGCGGCGTTCAGTGGAAACGAACCGTTCGAACAGCAGACTGATCTGTGCCGGATCCACAGCAGTGATACGCAGGCAGTAGCAGACGGCCGAATTGGCCGCTGAACCGCGCCCCTGACAGAGGATTTTTTCTTCCTCCGCGTAACGAACAATGTCGTATACTGTCAGGAAATACCGCGCGTAGTTGAGCTGCGCGATGATACGCAATTCCTTTTCGATGGTATCGCGCACCTGTGGCGGAATCCCATCCGGATAGCGCGCCGCGGCACCTTGCCAAGTCAGGTTGGCGAGATGCTCGTCTGGAGTCAGTCCGGGCGGGATCGGTTCGTCCGGATATTCATACGCCAATTCAGCCAGCGAAAATTTGCAGCGCTCGACAATGTCCTGCGTAAGCAGCACCGCTTCCGGGTAAGCACTGAACAAACGCTCCATCTCTTGCGGCGATTTCAGATGGCGTTCGGCATTGGGCTGCAATGCCAGCCCTGCCTGGTCAATGCGGCAACCAAGACGGATGCAGGTCATCACGTCCTGCAATTGCCGTCGATCGGGCAAGTGATAGAGCACGTCATTGGTCGCCACCATCGGCAATGGCAACTCCGCCATCGCGCGCAGACGCCGCACATCATCGCCACGATAGCGGCGGTTCACCGCCAGAAACGCCCGCCCGCGAAAGTCCGCCCTCAACCGCTGGAGATTTGCCCGAAATCCATCATCCAGCCGATCCGGTACGACGGCCAGCAGAATCTGCCCTGCACCCTGTTCCAGAAGATCATCATAATACAGGAAGCAGCGATTGGTGACCTTTGCCGCTTCGCTGGTATCGCCATGCGGCACACGGCTCTTTCCGACAGTAAGCAGCCGCGTCAGCCGTCCCCATGCCGAGCGATCCTGCGGATAGCACAGCAGATCAGGCGTATCGTCGCGGAACGACAGCCGAGCACCCACCATCAGCCGGATGCCAACTTCCTTCGCCGCGTCCCACATCCGCACCACGCCAGCCACGCTGTTAAGATCAGTGATGCCGATGGCGGATAACCCCAGCACTGACGCAGTGGCCGCGAGTTCCTCTGGCGAAGATGCACCGCGCAGGAACGAGAATGCACTCGCCACCTGTAGTTCGGCATAGGCCACAGCGGCCTACCCAAACAGCCCATGCAGGTACCACCGCGGCGTCCGCTCCTCCCCGTGCAATCCAGCGCGGAAAATCCAGAACCGAGCGCCGTCTGAATCCTCCACCCGATAGTAATCCCGGATCAGATCGGTCTCCGGCCGCCCCCTAGACCGCCTGCCACGCCACCACTCGGCGGCAATCCGCTCTGGTCCTGCCGCCGCGCGTACCCGGTGAGCCACACCTCGCCAACTGAACCGTATCGGCGGATCGTCCGGTACCGGCGCGATCACATTAATCTCCTCTGGCCGATGCAGCAGGCGTATCGGCCGCGGGGAGGCAGGATCGCTCACCCACGATGGCTGCTTCACCGGCAAAGGCGGGGCGCGCCGCAACGAGCGTTCCGGCACATGGCTCGCAAACGGCACGACGCGCGACACACGATCCGCACCGAGCCGGTTGCTCAGCATATCCACCACTCCAGCCAGCTCGTCGGACGTATCCGGCGCAGCCATAAGCTGGGTCTGCGTCACGCCCATCGGCGCCACGCTTTCGACTTCCAGCGCGATCACCTCGATCCCAAATCCCGGATCGACCATATTCAGCTTTTCGCACAGCAGCTTGGTCAGATAAGCAGGATCCCGCACCGGCAATGCGGTGCTCACCCCAACCTCCGGCGCGACATCATCCACCCGGAAGAACCGGGCAACGAAACGCTGCCCCCCCTTGCCTTGCTCCCCCAACCGCGAGCACAGCCGCTCGGACAGCCGCGCCAAGGCACGCGCCAGATCCTCCGCCGTCCCTATCGGCTCGGGAAAAGCCAGCCGCTCATGCCATTCGAGCGGCGGACGTGGCCAGTCGATCGCCTCTTCTACCTCTCCCAGCGCCTGATCCAGCCGCAGAAGCGGCATCGCGCCAAATCGGGCGGTGATCTGCGCACGCGGAATGCGCAGCAGGTCTCTCACCGTACGCAATCCCAACCGCCGCAGCCCCGCCACCACACCGGCCTCCAATCGCAGGCAGGCAATTGGCAGATCGGTCAGCACTCCTGCCCCTTCGTCATAACCGTCCTTGAGCCAGCCATCACCATCTATCGGCACATTGGCGCTGGACGGGGGCAAGCTCGCACGAGCCAACGCCCATGACGCCCCCGGCGTCCCGGCGACAGCAATCCGGCAGGAAACTCGATTCCTTTCCAGTCGCTTCCGAAGGTCGCGCACCAACTCCCCCTCGCTGGGGAACACCGCTGTGCAGCCTGTGATATCCAGCCAAAGCCCATCCGGCGGTTCGGGCGCCACCATCGGCGTATAGCGCTCGCACCAGGCAACGAGCCTTCCCAACGCCGCCTCATCCGCTACCGGATCGGCATCAACCGGGACTAACGCCGGACACACCGCCCGCGCGGCGGTCAACGTCTGGCCACGGGACAACCCATGCGCCTCGCCCACCTCTCCCACCGCCACAAGATGACGCACGCCACGGATGGTCTCTACCGTGACCAGAGGCCTATCCGGCGAGACGGGCGTGTTGCGGCTCAGCCGCGTGATCGGCCAGTGCGGCAACCACACGGAGAGGATGCGTCTCGTCATCCGAAGCCTCCATGATCCATTCTCCTGGGCGACCGCCGCGCGCATGCGTCAGCGCAACGTGCCAGCGCGGCAGTCCCGGCTCCTTGCCGTCGCGCACGCTGGGCACCGACGTCAGATGCCAGCGCGTTACCGAGACAGTCGTCTCCCGGTCCATCCCCTTGTGGCCATACGGCCAGCGCCGCAGCACGAACCCGGTGGTGGCATGGCGCAGGCAGGCAAGCTGCAATCGGCGTGAAGTGGTGCGATCGAGTGCCCCCACCTCCCCCACCACGGCACCAGCCACACCATCCCGCAGCACCACCTCCATGGCGGCGAGCGTGTCGACATCTTTGGCCGGGCGCACCAGCACCAGTCGGTTGGGATCGAAACCATAAGGAAGCAGCCCTGGCGGATGCAGATCGTTGACAGGCGCGATCCAGAACACTGGCTTCGCTGGCGCGATATGCGCCAGCAAAGCGGCGACAAAGGCGGTGGGCAGCGTGCCGGTTTCGGCATTGAGCCCCGCCGCGCCAATCTCGTGCAACTGGCCCAGAGGCAGGCCGCCTCCCAGGCAACCATCCACCCGCGGATCGTCGAACGGCAAGACGCCGCCAGTCGACCAGTCCGGCCGCAAACGATCCCGCAGCACGGCCAGATGCAACGGCAAAGCCCGCGGCCGACTCAGCTTGCCTGAGCGGATGAAATCCCTGCTTTCCGGGGCAACCGGGGATTCACCGGAAGGACGATCAGTACTGTAGACTGAGGGGCGCATGGCTATGTTCCTACTTTGTTCCCAGCCAGCGCTCAGAGTCAACGACTCGATTCGACCTCCCGATTCGTCAGTCCGGCACGCATCAGGAACTCGCGCGCCGGCGGAACCAGCGCCTCGCCGAGTTCTGCCAGAAATGCAGGTAATTTCGCCTTGGCGATCACGCGGATCTGTTCATATTCGCCATTTCCGCCTGCCTGATATGCCGCCAGCAAAGCCTCCGCATTCAGCGTTGCGATCAGGCCCAGGCCAAAATCCGAAACATGGCTATCGGGATGCTCGACGATGCACAGCGGCTGCGGTTCCTCCACCATATCCGCAGTCAGCCCCACCTCCTCACGCAGTTCGCTGAGCAACTGCCGCCGCAGATCAACCGCACCGTTCACATCCACCGCCCCTGCATCCACGCTGCCGGCCGGCGGTAATTGCCACATCCCTCCCTGATAGACGGCACCTCGATGCCGCCTTCCCACAACCACGCCGTCCGCGCAACGCAGCACTCCACACACCGCCAGCGGTCGCACACCTAGTTCGGCAAACAGCGCTGGCTGCTCCATCTGTGCGACGATGCGGCGGAACTCGGTCAGGTGCCCGGTGACAAGGTGCGGCGCAAAGCTATCGACACTGAATACCCGGCCATTGAACAGACGCCCTGCCTCGCCCGCTGCGACCCGCTTGCACGCCACCTGCCACAGCCGCTCCACCTCACAGTCCAGCGCTACCGGCAGATCCGGCATCGAACGCACCACACGCACCGCGATATCCGCCACCACCTCGTGCACCACAAATCCGTCCACCACCTTCCCTTCCCGCCCACGCCCGCCAATAGTAAGGCCCAATCAGCCGAAGGAAGCAGGGCCATGAGTCACAGCCATCAACACGAACCGCCGGCCCCTGGCACCGTTGACTGGCGCCACAACGGTGTGCGTGTGATCAAGGGCGACCAGCTCGACACCAACACAGCACAAACGCCTGGCATGAACCGTGCCGCCGCCATCAACGCCGCCCGCGTCGGTGCGCAAAAGATCTGGGCCGGCACCGTGCACATCCATGCCAATGCCAAGACCGGCGCCCATCACCACGGCGCGCTGGAAAGCGTGATCTATGTCGTGCGCGGCAAGGCCCGCATGCGGTGGGGCGACCACCTGGAGTTCGTCGCCGAGGCCGAAGCTGGCGACTTCATCTTCGTCCCGCCCTACGTGCCGCACCAGGAGATCAACGCCAGTTCGGACGAGACCCTGGAATGCGTCCTGGTCCGCAGCGACAACGAGGCCGTGGTGGTCAATCTCGACATCGAGCCGGTTGAAAAGCCTGAGGCTGTCTTCTGGGTCGACCCAATCCACAAGCAGCCATAGAGCGTCACATCGCCCGCTTCTCATAGACGAACGCGATCGACCGTCCGTTCCAAACGTAGCACAGATGCCGTTCCTGGCGCGGATTGGACAGGCAACGCGGCCGAAACACGGCGGCGCAAGTGCCGCCGGCGTGCCGCACGCTGTCGTAGACAATGCCGTTGGAATCATCCCCACGCAGGTGCGCCGCAAGCACCTGACCCGCTGAATAGTCGTCCAGGTCGTAGACCCGCGGCAGCACATCCTGCTGTCCGGTCACGTCGTGCAGATCACCTTCCAGGTCCACCGTATAGACGCGCATGTCGAGTTCCATACGCGGCTGGCTGGTCGCTCGCATAAAACCCTCGCGATGATAGATCGTTTCGGCGATCGCCGTCGCCAGCTGATCCGCCGCATAGAACACACCGTAGCTGCCGTCGCTGAACCGGCTGCCATCTGGATTGGGATGAGTGAATGCCGCCATGATCACCGAGGCGCCGGGTCCACTGACCCGCTCCTCCACCGGCACAAGCGCGATATTGCCAACCTCGTCCCTGATCCGGTCGTTGGTCAACGACTCCAAGGCAATCAACGCGTCCCAATCCGCTGGATCAGCGATGCGCTCGAACAGATCAATCGGTGGGAAACGGCTCGGAAGGACGCGCCAGGCTGGCCGCCACACCACACGCCGCCGTTCGATCGTCAGGCCCATCCGCCCCGTTGTGCATCGAGATAGCGCCGCACCATGAACAGATCGGCGACATGCCCCGAAAGCATGCGGTCCAGTGCAGAACGCCCGCCGAACAGCGGCGCCTGATTGGGTTGTCGCACCCAGGCGTCGGCCGCATGAGGATCAGGCAACAGGATTTGCAGTGCCTTGTAGATACCGAGTAGATACGAAATCCGCTCCAGAGTGTCCTTCGGCAACTCGACGTTCGGATCCTTCTTCCACTTGAAGAAGGTCGATCGCGCGGTGATGCCAAGCAGGATCATCTGCTCGGCAACGCTAAGCCGCCACATTTCCGAGATCCGGAAGAACGCCCGCAGAGCCGGCGCCGATAACTCCTGCCGATCTGTGCCTGGTTGAACGCTTGCCGCCACCGCCATAGTCTATATATGGAGGGATACAGACCCTTGTCCAGGCCTGGACTGCCGGTTCAGCGCATCGACAATCAATTCGATCCCCTGCCGATGCCAGCGCTGCACTGCCTTATGGTCGGCCCCCAGCGCACTTGCCAGTCGCCGCCATGGGTACAGATGCCGCTCGGTGATCGGATGGACCAGGCTTCGCGCTCCCACAATCCGCCGCAAAACGTAGCGGTCGATCGGAATCAGCGACAGCCACGCCATCGCTTCGTCCATCCGCGTAATCCGTTCGGGAGATGGGACTGGCGGACGGATACGGCTTGTCGTCCACCCGTAACTCTCAATCGCGGTCCGCACGATCTCCAAAGATGATGTGCGCAGTCGCGTCGACCACCCCGTACCCGGCAACGCCAGCAACGCAGACCCAGCTTCCTCCAGGCGAAACGTGACCAAGGCAGCATCGAACGGCAGCGCGGCTGTGCCGGAAACCTGGCTCATGGTGGAGCGCCTTATGCTTTAGCGAGGGAAAACCGGCAGCGGGTACGGCGTGTTCTCCAATACAGTCCCGGCAGTGAGAATGCCCCAGCTTTGCGGATGACCGGGCGGCAATGGATCCCGTGCGGCATCCTCTCGCACGTTCGTCAATTCGCGCGGCGGCCGCCGGGCACCAATACGCCGGCCGCGCTCAATGACCGCCCAGCGCGTCAAACCAAGCACGGCAGCAATCGATTCCCAGGTGGCTCCCTCCGCGCGAAGGCGCCTGATCTTTGTGTCCTGGGCCTCTGTCCAATGGAATCTCGTCGGCATGGGTCGCTCCGAACAGAACCAGAACAAGTTAGCTTTAACGGCAATTTCTGTCAATAAAAATAACCTCCGGGTTCGTGGCAGCGTTCTGGCGTTGTTAGCCCGACTGACCTAAACTACCGCAATGACCCATCCGCGAGACATCGGCGCCCGTATCCGCATCGCACGTGAGGAGCAGGGCTGGACCCAGGATCAACTGGCAGAAGCCGTCGGTGTGTCCCGCAGCGCTGTCGCGCAATGGGAAACCGGTCGTGCCGGTCAGGTCACCGGCAACCTGACACGCGTTGCCGCGGCGCTCGGTGTCGGTGTCGAGCACCTGATGTATGGCCGTGACAAGTTTATTCCCGGTCAGGCACAGCAGGGCGACGAACTCGCGCTACTGCGCCTTTATCGCCAGTGCAACGCGGAAGACCGGCAGCTTCTGCTGCGGACCGCCCGCCGTCTCGCGAAAACTTAGGCCGGTCAAAGCCGCCGGGCGGCTGCCACCATCGAGGCTATCGCGCATGACGCCTGCCGTGCCGTCAGCGTATCTGCCCGGCTCGTCAGGATGATCGGCACACGCGCTCCCAGCACGATGCCGGCACAATCCGCGCCGGCTAGGAACGACAGGCTCTTTGCCAACATGTTGCCCGCCTCGATGTTCGGCACCACCAGCAGATTCGCCCGCCCCGCCACAGGTGACACTATGTGCTTCACTGCCGCCGCCTCAGGCGAGATCGCGTTGTCCAGCGCCAACGGCCCGTCCAATATGGCTCCGGTGATCTGCCCGCGGTCCGCCATCTTGCATAGCGCAGCCGCCTCGATGGTTGACAGCACCTTTGGGTTCACCGTTTCCATGGCTGACAGAATCGCCACCCGCACCTCCGGGTAACCGACCGCATGTGCGAGGTCGATCGCGTTCTGCACGATATGGACCTTGTCTTCGAGAGTCGGAGAAATGTTCACCGCCGCGTCGGTGATGATCAGTGGATCCACGTGTCCAGGGACATCCATCACGAAACAGTGGCTGATCCGCCGGTCGGTCCGGATTCCGGTGTCGCGGGCAACGACTGCACCCATCAGCTCGTCGGTGTGGAGGCTGCCCTTCATCAGCGCCTCGGCTTTCCCTTCGCGCACAAGCGCGACCGCCTTGGCCGCCGACTCATGACTGTGCGCCGAGCAGATGATGGGCAGATCGGCCAGATCAATCTGGTATTGAGCCGCTACATCTCGGATCCGCGCCATCGGCCCAACCAGGATCGGCTCGATCAGCCGCAGCTTCCGTGCCTCGACTGCGCCCCCAAGCGAGACCTCGTCACATGGATGCGCCACTGCGGTGACCACGGGTGGCAGTTTCTGTGCCGCATCGATCAGCCTGAGGTACTTGTCATGTGCCCGTAGCCTTACGTGCAGGAGGTGAGAATTTTCATCGTTCATAACTCGAATAATCCTGCATCGGCGCTCATCACACATTGACTTGCATCAAGTGCACTCAGTCGGCTCTTCGGTGTAGAATAACCCGGTTCAGAAGGAAGAGGGGTTTACCCAGATGCGCAGCATTGCCGCCGTCGTCATGATCCCAGTCGCGACTGTGGCTTTGAGCGCCTGTGCTGTACCACCGCCAGCCGGCCCGACTGTGATGGCCTTGCCCGGCCAGGGAAAGGATTTCGCAGCTTTCCAGCAGGACGACATGACCTGCCGTCAATATGCGTTCGTGCAGACCGGCGGCACAGCGCCCGGCGTGGCCGCATCCCAGAGCGCGGTTGGAACCGCGGCCGCCGGAACTGTGTTAGGCGCGGCAGCCGGCGCGGCCATCGGCGCCGCGAGTGGCGCGGCCGGCCCCGGAGCTGCTATCGGCGCCGCGACAGGCCTGATCGCCGGGTCTGCCGTCGGGGCCAACAATGCCAACGCCACATACGGAAGCGTGCAGCAGGCCTATGACATCAGCTACAGCCAGTGCATGGTCGCCCATGGCGACAGTGTCCAGGCACCGCCAGTCAGCTACGCGGCTGGCTACCCATACCCGTATCCCTATCCGTATCCTGCCTATCCTTACGGCTACCCATACGGGTACTACGCGCCTTCGATCGCCATTGGCTTTGGTTGGGGTGGAGGCTGGGGATGGGGCGGACGCTGGGGAGGCGGCTGGCGCGGCGGGGGATGGCATCACTGACCCGGTGTGGCATTGCTCGGCATCAGGGCCACCAGACGTAAATGACCGCGGCCAGCGTTGACACATTGATCGCAAAGGTCGCTGCCATGCCAAGCGTGCGCAGCAGAGGTCCGAGCAGGTAACCACCCCAGGACACGAGATGCTTGAACGCGAAGACCAGAGCAGCAGCGACAACAAGCGGCATCCAGTCAGATAGCAGGCGCGCCGCCGGCAGGAGTGGTCGCGACGATGCCTCCCAGCCACTCTCACAGATGGCGGCGCCGGTCCCGATCAAGGAACCAAAGGGCGGCCGCGATTCAGACGAGCCCCGCGCGGCCCATCTCCAGATATTTCTCGCGTCGCCGCGACTTGAGGGTGGCACCATCGAGCGCGACCAGAGGCGACAACGCTGACGCGACAGCCCCAGCCACCGCGGCGAGAGTCGCCTGGGCGTCGCGTTGGGCGCCGCCCAGCGGCTCCGGGACCACCTCGTCAACCAGTGCCAGCCGCTTTAGGTCATCGGCCGTGAGGCGCAGCGCCTCGGCGGCAACTGCCGCCTGAGCAGCATCTCGCCACAGGATCGAGGCGCACCCTTCCGGCGAGATGACCGAATAGATGGCATGCTCAAGCATCAGCACGCGATCTCCGGCCGCCAGAGCGATCGCGCCTCCCGAGCCACCTTCACCGATGATGGTGGCAATCAACGGCACCGGAGCCTCAAGGCACGCTTCGATGGAGCGCGCGATCGCTTCCGCCTGCCCGCGGGCCTCCGCCTCTATCCCCGGGTAAGCGCCGGACGTATCGACGAAAGTCAGGATTGGCAGGGCGAATCGACCGGCGAGTTCCATCAAACGGCGCGCCTTGCGATAACCATCAGGTCGCGCCATGCCGAAGTTGTGCTCCACCCGGCTTTCGGTGTCGCTGCCTTTTTCGGTCCCAAGCACGACGACTGACCGGCCGCGAAATCGTCCGAGACCGCCGAGTACGGCCGCGTCGTCCGCGAAAGCGCGATCACCGGCGAGGGGCGTGAACTCAGTGATAAGCGCTCCGATATAGTCTTTTGCCTTCGGGCGATCGGGATGCCGGGCCACCTGGGTCTTCTGCCAAGGCGTCAACTTCGCATAGGTCGCGCGAAGCTGCCGGTCGGCGACTGCGGTCAGCCGGGCGACCTCATCGGCGATGTTGATCCCGCCCGGCTCCGACATACGCCGGAGTTCCTCGATTTTGCCTTCCAACTCGGCGATCGGCTTTTCGAAGTCGAGGTAATGGCGCATGCGGCGCGGGCTTTACCACAAATCACCGGCCGGGGAAGGTCAGGCCCTGGCCTGGACAGAAGCCCTTATCATGCAGGCGTGGTGGGCTTTGCTCACGGGGCGACGCTGCCAAGGCATGGCGGGGCCGGGAGGATGCATCGGAATGATGTCCCGACTTCGGTCGCCACCGGGCTTCTCGCGGCCTCAGGCGATTCAGTCGCCGGGGAAAGGAGCACTGGGAAAGAAATAGCTGATCGGGACGTCCATGAACTGGCTTAGCCTGAGCAAATGATCTGCTGGTATACGTGCTGTCGCGCGCTCATATTCCATCACTTGGCCGCGCTCGACCCCGATTGCCTTGGCAATATCATCCTCCGATAGCCCCAACGCCATTCGCTTGCCCTTGATGCGCCTAGCCACGTGCTGGTCGATCGACATCAAATCGTTCGCCTCGGCCTGGAGTGTTATTTTATCGTCAAAAGACTGTTAAGGCCGATTAATAGCGGCCCAGGGCGGCCGACGCCAGTGAATTTCCATGCCAGGCGATCGGAAGGTCGTTGCCGACCACGCTACCTGAGGCCAGCACTCCTCCGCGAAGCGGCCAGAAGTTCGGCCGCCAGCGCCGAATCGTCGACAAGGCGAGCCAGCACCACAGCACCGACCATGCTCGTCAACGCCCGTAGGGCGCGTTGCCGGTTTCGTCCAGGCACACACCGGGTCAATGCCTCAATCATGCGGCGAATCGATGTCGTGATCGCCGGCCGTGCGCCGGGGCGCCGCGCCACCTCCGGCCCCATCGTCGTCAGCACGCATCCACGTTCCGTCGTTGCGATGTGTGTGGGGTCCAGATACGCGTCGACAATGCGTGCCAACGCATTCTGGGCAACAGTGTCGCTGACGATCTGCTCCCATTTGTCCGCCGACCGTGACAATGCAGACGTGGCAGCTTCGGCGACCAGCGCCTCCTTCGACGCAAAGTAGGCATAAAAGCCGCCGTGCGTGAGGCCAGCATGATGCATGATGGCATCGACCCCGACCGCATCAACACCATGCGTGCGGAATAGCGTAAGCGCCGCGCCAAGGATTCGTTCCCGGGTTTCAGCTTTCCGCTCAGGCGTTGTTCGCATGGCACGCATCCTCGCTTTGCATGACCATCGTCATGTATTTCTCTTGACCATCCTATGACGATCGTCATGCTATAAGCAAGGTTTGCAGGAGTGCCCGATGGGACCGCATTGGCTTGCCCGCCTCTTGGCCGGGCGCATCCACTACGGCTGGATCGTCGTTGCGGTCATGTTCGTCGTCATTCTTGCGACGGTCGGGGTGCGCGCCGCCCCCGGCGTGCTGATCGTGCCGCTCGAACAGGCGTTCGGATGGGACGCCACAACCATCTCCGGCGCAATCTCACTGAACATCCTGTTGGGCGGCCTGATCGGCCCGTTTGCTGCGGCTTTGCTTCAGACCATCGGTCTGCGCCGCACCATAGTGGCGGCGTTGATCCTGTTGCTGATCGGAGCCGCCGGCGCCAGTTTCGCCCGCGCGCCATGGCAGCTTTACGCCACCTGGGGTGTGCTGGTCGGTATCGGCTCTGGCGCGGGAATGGTGGGCCTGGCGACAGCCGTGGCCAACCGGTGGTTTGTCGCAAACCGGGGCCTGGTGGTCGGCCTGCTGACAGCCAGCAATGCCAGTGGCCAGCTCATCTTCCTGCCGCTGCTCGCCAGCCTCGCCTCCAATCTCGGCTGGCAAAGCGTCCCGTGGGCTATAGCGGCAGTCTTGCTGGCGCTGATTCCCCTGGTCCTCCTGATGCTGGCTGAAAGCCCTGGCAGCGTTGGTCTTGGCCCCTACGGCGCTGCGGCCGAACCTCCAACGGTGCCTAGCGCCATCAATCCCTTCCGCATCGCGCTCACCGGCTTGGTGCGAGGCTCGCGCTCGGTAGATTTCTGGCTCCTGTTCGCGACTTTTTCAGTCTGCGGCTTTTCCACCAACGGGCTGGTAGGCACGCACCTCATCCCGTTCTGCATGGACCACGGCATTCCGGAGGTGCAGGCGGCGAGTCTGCTGGCCGCCATGGGCGTCTGCGATCTGATTGGCACGACGTTCTCCGGCTGGCTGACCGATCGTTACAACCCGCGCGTCCTTCTGTTCTGGTATTACGGACTGCGCGGTCTATCGCTCGTCGTCCTGCCGTTCACCAACTTCGACATGCTGAGCCTGTCGGTCTTCGCCGTATTCTACGGACTGGACTGGGTGGCAACCGTGCCGCCGACGGTTGGCTTGACCACCGAGGTATTTGGCAAGAAGGACGCGCCGGTCATCGTCTCCTGGATCGTTTGCGGCCACCAGATGGGTGGTGCGCTCGCCGCGTTGGTTGGGGGCTTTGCACGCAATGCGACAGGCAGTTACCTCACCGCGTTCATCGCCAGCGGTGGCGCGTGTCTGCTGGCCTCGCTGCTGGTGCTTCGCATCGCGCGCCGTCCGGCGCTGGCCCTCGCGGAATGACTGATCCGCTTATTCAGCGCGGGAGCGCGCCAGCGGATGGTGCGCCTCCACCAGCCGTTGCAGCCGCTCCGCCAATACATGCGTGTAGATTTGCGTCGTGGCGATATCAGCATGCCCCAGCAGCAGTTGCAGGCTGCGCAGGTCAGCGCCATGCGCAAGTAGGTGCGACGCAAAAGAATGTCGCAGTACGTGCGGTGAGATGCGCGCCGGGTCGATCCCCGCTTCCAACGCGACCCGTTTGAGCAGCAGGAAAAACGCTTGCCGCGTCAGTGCCCGGTTCCCATCGCGACTGGGAAATAGATAGCGTCCTTCCTTCTACTGCACCGCCACCAACGCTGCGGCGGCCTGTTTCGCGCGATCCGACAGAGGCACGATCCGCTCCCTTCCGCCCTTGCCTCTGATCAGCAGCACCGACCCATCGCCGGTCAGCGCGCGCCGTGACAATGACAGCAGTTCCGACACGCGCAGCCCCGTGGCATACAGGATCTCCAATGCCGCCCGCGCCACTGCCCCGCGCCGCCCGGCCAGCCGCTCG
>DATJJM010000113.1:0-6202 GCA_035492535.1 Acetobacteraceae bacterium
GCCGCAGTGTCAGGCGCCATCGTAGCGCACCCGCGGATCGAGCAGCGCGTAGCAGACATCGACCCCGATATTCACCAGCACCAGCAGCGCCGTGGTGATCAGCAGACCACCCTGCACCATCGGATAGTCGCGGTTCAGCACCGCCTGCGTCAGCAACTGCCCGATGCCCGGGATCGAGAACAAAGTCTCGGTCACCACCGATCCCGAAATCAGCAGGCTGACAATGATGCCAATCACCGTCGTGATCGGGATCAGCGCGTTGGACAGTGCATGCTTCACCACCACCACCCGATTTGGCAGCCCCTTGGCGCGCGCGGTGCGGATATAGTCCTGCCGCAGCACCTCCAGCATCGTGGATCGCGTGATGCGTGCCAGCAGCCCCGCCAACAGCAGCGCCAGCGATATCGCCGGCATGGTGGACGTGGCCAGCCATCCCAGCGGACTGTCGGTGAACGCCACATACCCACCGGTGGGCAACCAGCCCAGGTCCACCGCGAAGAAGATGATCATCAGCAGCCCGAGATAGAAATTCGGCAGCGAAATGCCGATCATCGCGAAGATCATCGCCGCCTGGTCGATCCAAGTGTTCTGTCGCAGTGCCGCGATCACCCCGGTGACCAGACCGAGCACCAGCGTGATCACCAGCGCATAAGCCGACAGCGCCAGCGTTATCGGCAGCCGCAACATGGTCGCGTACAACACCGGCTGCCCCAGCAGCAGCGATCGCCCCAGATTGCCGTGGAGCAACCCCACGTACCATCGCCAGAGCTGAGTCAGCAGCGGCTGATCGAGCCCGAGATCATGACGGATCGAGGCAATCTGCTCCGGCGTCGCGCTCAGCCCGGCGATCGCCGCCGCGGGGTCGCCGGGGATCATATGGATCATGCCAAAGGTGATCAGGCTGACGATAACCAATATTGGCAGCGCGCTTCCCAGACGCCGCAGAATGACCCCGAGCATCCGTCAGTGCGTGAACCACACGTTGAACACGCGAGGAATCCGGAACGGCGCGAAACCTTCCACGTTGGACCGCACGCCCTGCACCTTGGTGAACGAACCGAACGGCAGCGAATATGCCTGCTCCAGCACGTACTTTTGCATATCGGCGAAAGCCTGCTGGCGCGCCTCGGGCGTCGGCAGGTTGTTCATTCCCTGCCAGTCCTTCAGCACCTCGGGATCGTCCACCTCACCCTTCGGCCGATAGGTCGCATTCGGCTCGACGAAAAAGTTCATCGTCGCCAGCGCGCCCAGTGCCGGCTGCGTTCCCCACCCCGTATAGAAGTAGTTCCATCCGGTATCGCCCTTCAGCGCCATCTGCACGGACGTCGGCCAATCGACCACCTTGAGCTGCGCGTTGATGCCGATGGCCTGCAACTGCTGCTGCATCACCAGCGCCGAATTGTACATCGGCGCATAATCCTTGTTGGTCAGCAGCACCACCGGCTCATTCTTGTAGCCGGACTGCGCCAGGTACTTCTTTGCCAGAGCCGGATCCTTGATGTTGTAGGTCGCCTTGCCGGCATCGGTGTAGTCGGACTGGTTCGGATACTGGAACCCGATGTTCAGCGCGTAGTTGCCGTCGGATGCGGCATCCATGATCTCGTCCATGTCCAGCGCCGCCTGCACCGCCTTGCGGAAATTCAGATTGTCCGTCGGTGGCACCGAGGTGTTCGGATACGAGATCTGGATCCACCAGTTCTTCAGCGGCAGGATCGTAATGGCCTTGTTGGTCTTCACGTCCGGCAATGACTTGGCGGGAATGTCCTCCACGCCCTGTAGCTCACCCGTCTTCAGCCCTGCAACACGCGCTCCGGGCTCCGTCACGATGCGGAACGTCACCGTGTCGAAACACGCCTGCTTGTAGCCGCCGAACCCGGTGCGCTGCTCGAACTGTGTGTTCGGCACATAGCCCTCGTAGCGCTTGATCTTCACGTAGCTGCCCGGCACCGACTCCACCAGCTGGAAAGGGCCCGTTCCGATCGTCTTCAGCTGCTGCGGTGGGTCGTCCTTGTTCTCGGCCGGGATGATCACGACCGGCACGCTGAACGAGCTCAGCGCGATCAGGAACGTCGGCTGCGCCTTTTTCATGTGAATGACGAAGGTCTCTGCGTCCGGCGCATCCCAGCGATCGACATTCGCGAACATCGAGCGCTCCAGTCCCACCTTCGCATAGCGGTCGAACGAGGCCACCACGTCGGCCGACGTCATCGGCTTGCCATTATGGAAACGCACGCCCTGCCGCAGCTTGAACGTGTAGGTCATGTGGTCCGGCGATTCCGTCACCGACGCGGCAAGGTCATTGATCGGATTGAAATTCTCATCGCGCGTCATCAGCGTCTCGAACATGTTCATGGCGATGTTGCGCGTGGAGATTGTCGAAGATGTCATCTGGTCGAGCGAATTGACGTTCGCTTCCTGACCAAAGGTAAAATCGCCGCCGACATGGGGGCATTTGAATGGCGCCGCCGCGACTGGCAGGGCCTGGAACGCCGCCGCGAAAGCAAGTGTGGCGACGATGGCGGTTTGCTTCATCGATAATCCCTCAATCACCCCGCCCTATCATCGCGGACTATTCGCCGCTTGGACAGGCACCGTGGCGAGAGCGCGATTTGCCGTCAAGGGAGGCATGGTGCCAGCGCCAGTCGTCAACTGTATCGACGTCGGTCAATGAGCGCAGGCGTGCCACCCGTCTCCCGGCAAAATTCACCAGCGTATCGATCAGCGCGTGCTCGCTCGACCACCGCACCCTGGCAAACGGCCGCGCTGGACGCCGAACGCCCATCGCCACCAGCCAATAGCCACCATCCGTTGCCGGCCCGAACACCGCGTCCGCGCGCCCGAGCGCCCGAAATGCCGTCCGTAGATCGACCGGCCCCGCCGCCGGGATGTCGCACCCGATGATGGCGACGCGCCCTTTCCGATGCCGCCGGAACGCGCGATGCATACGCGCGCCCAGGTCACCGCTGCCCTGCGGCATTTGTTTCACGCGCAACGACAGTCGTGCGCGGTCCGGTGTCAGTGCCACGACGGTCTGAAATCGCCGCTCGGCCACGAGGGCCCGCACCAGCCGCGTCATCGTCGCCACGTGGAACCGCAACGCGGCTCGATCGCCGATGTCCCGCGCCAGCCGCCGCTTCACCGCCCCCAAACGCGGCGCCCGCGCGAACACGATCACGGTGTCTTTCATCCGTACAGCCGGGCGATCAGCCGGAGCGGCACGCCCGCGAAATACAGCGCCAGGCACAGCAGATTGCGTGCCGACCGCCGAAACCATCCATCCCTCTGCCACTTCGCCGCCGACGTCACCGCCGGCACATCCAGCCCAACCAGCCGTTGCCGTCCGAGCCGCCGCACCAGATCCACATCCTCCATTAGCGGCAGCGCGCGCACGCCGCCCACCGATCGCAGCAGGTCCCGATGGATGAGCAACCCCTGATCCCCATAAGGCAGTCCCAGCACACGGCTCCGCCAGGCCACCACTCGTTCGAGACGCCGTGCCCGCGGATCATCGCAATCGAGCACAAACCGGAAGTAGCACGCCCGATCCCGGCTCGGCCTGAGGCAGGATGCCTCGCGCCATCTCTCCCCCAGTCGGGTGTCCGCATGGAGCAGCAGCAGCCAGTCGCCCCGTGCCGCTGCCACTCCTGCCGCGATCTGCGCGCCTCGCCCTCGAGGCGCCTTCACCACGCGCGCCCCCATCCGCTCCGCCAGGATTACGGTGCCGTCGGTGCTTCCCCCGTCCACCACCACCCGTTCATCCGCCCCGGCGACCGATTCCAGCGTGCCCGCCAGCGTCGCCGCCGCGTTCAGCGTAGGGATCACAACAGACAACATGTTCCTATAATGTTCTTGACCGACCCCGTCCCCTTTGCCACTCTCCCTAAAGAACGTACGGAGAACACACCATGCGCGACGACGCTGAAGCTGGCAACCTGCCATCGCTCGGCCGCCACGGCCGTGGTGCGACGACCAATCCGCCGGTTCGCTTCGAAAGCCAGGTCGTCGCTCCGTTCGATGACGGCTGGGACACGCTCGCGGCTGAGTTCGGTGAGCTCCCCAAGCTCGCCACCACCCTCACCAAGGATTCCACCCGGACGGCGATCAGCTGGAACAGCTCGCCCGACATCGGCTTCGACCGCGCGGTCAACCCCTATCGGGGCTGCGAGCACGGCTGCATCTACTGCTATGCCCGTCCCACCCATGCCTATCTTGGCTACTCCCCCGGCCTCGACTTCGAGACCAAGCTGATCTTCAAGCCAGAGGTCGCCGACCTCCTGGAGAAGGAGTTCCGCAAGCCAGGCTACACCGCCCGCACCATGGCGCTCGGTTCCAACACCGATCCCTACCAGCCGGTCGAGCGCACGCTGAAGCTGACCCGTTCCGTCCTCCAGGTGCTGGACCGATACAATCATCCCGTCGGCATCGTCACCAAGTCGGCCGGCGTGCTGCGCGATCTGGATATCCTCAGCTCGATGGCGAAGCGCCAGCTCGCCCGCGTCTATCTCTCTGTCACCACGCTGGATCCGGCGCTTGCCCGCGTCATGGAACCGCGGGCAGCAACACCTTCGCGTCGTCTGCATGCGATATCGGAGCTTACCCGCGCCGGCGTTCCCACCGGCGTGATGGTCGCTCCGATGATCCCCGGCCTGAACGACGCCGAGATGGAGAAGATCGTGGAAGCCGCCGCCCGCGCCGGCGCCCGTCACGCCGGCTACGTCCTCCTGCGCCTGCCGCATGAACTGAAGCAGATGTTCGAGGACTGGCTCGCCACCCACTTCCCCGATCGCGCGAAGCATGTGCTCAGCCTGATCCGCGAGACCCGCGCCGGCGCGCTCAGCGACGCCCGCTTCCACCATCGCTTCGCCGGCCAGGGTGTCTACGCCGATCTGCTGCTGCGCCGTTTTGCCCGTGCCACTCGCCAATGGGGCCTGGATGAAGCGCGCGAGGGCCTGGACTGCGGCAAATTTGCCGTTCCCGACGACGGCCGCCCCAGAGTCGCCGAAGCCCAGATGTCGCTGTTCTAGCCATCCGCCTGGCCGCTAGGACGTGTGAGCCTTCAGCCCACGCCGCACCATCGCCTGCCACGCCGCCTCCGCCGTATCGGCGAACTCGAACAGGGCCAGGTCGGCCGGCGCGATCATGTCTTCCTCGACCAGCGCGTCGAAATTGATCATTCCTTGCCAGTACGCCTGGTCGAACAGCACGATTGGCATGCCGGGCGCCTTGTGCGTCTGCTCCAGCGTCAGGATCTCGAACAGTTCGTCCATCGTGCCGAAGCCGCCGGGAAACACCACCAGGGCGTTGGCCCGCATCGCCAGGTGCATCTTGCGCATCGCGAAGTAGTGGAACTGGAAGGTGAGTTCGGGCGTGGTGTACTGGTTCGGCTCCTGCTCCTTCGGCAGCGTGACGTTGAAGCCGATGCTCGGCGCACCCGCGTCGAACGCACCGCGGTTCGCCGCCTCCATGATGCCCGGCCCGCCGCCGGTCGCCACGACATTGTCGCGCCACCGATGGTCCGGCGAGAACGCGCCGCCCCGTTCCGAGATGATCCGGCCGAGTTCTCGCGCCGCATGGTAATGCGCCGACCGCCGCACCATGCGCTGCGCGGCGGCACGTTCGGCGTCGCTGTTGGCTGCCGCCAGCGCTGCCTCCGCCTGCTCCGGCGACGGCGTGCGGGCGCTGCCGAATATGATGATCGTGGAGCGTATCCCCCAATCGCGCAGCAACAACTCGGGCTTGGCGTATTCCAGCGCAAAGCGGATATCGCGCATCTCGTCGCGCAGCAGGAACTCCATGTCCTCGACCGGCAGCTTGTAGCTACGCGAGCGGCGCTGCGCGGTGTTGTCAGCCATCGCCGGAGAACCGCCGCACCACGTTCTCGAGCAGTCGCGAAATCGGCCCCTCGAAGCCCTTCCGCCACAGGCTGCCGCAGAACGTGATCGATCCAACCGAAAACACCGCCCCGCCTCCTTGCGTGTCGAAATACACGATCTCGCCGCGCGACAGGTCTTCCACCTTTTCACCGTTGATGGAGATCGTGACCGTCAGCAGTTCCTCGGGTACCGTCGTGAACGACTCCAGCCGTCCCTCCGACCGTGCCAGGATCACCGTCCCGTCCGGTGTCCCCAGTGCCGGATCCGCGCGATCCAGCTCGAACCCTGCCGCCGCACCACCCGACAGCCCGTAGTCGCCGAGCACATCC
>DATJJM010000114.1:0-2332 GCA_035492535.1 Acetobacteraceae bacterium
GTGTCGTCGCACTCGCGGCGCTGGGATGGCGCGCGAAGGTCCAGTGGTTGCCCGATGTCGCCGAACCTGAACACCTCGCCGCCCTGCAGTTGTACCCGCACCCCGCCAGCGCCCTCGATGTCATGTTGGCCGCGGCGATACCACGGCAGCGTGACGACTGGCGGCCGTACAGCTCGTGGACAGTGTCGTCCGCCGACATCGCGTTGATCGGTGCGCGGGCGGCCGGTGTGGGTGTGACGACGCGGCGGGTCGAAACAATGTCGGACGTGCAACGCGTTGTGGCGCAATCAGTTTCGCGGCACGTGGCAGGTTCCGCCGAGGCACCTCGGGACGAACGCGGTCTGGCGTTGGCAGGTGCGCAAGCCACCGAGGACAATGCTGTCGTACTGGCGCTGGGCACCAGAGACGACACCCGACTCGCCCGTCTGCGAGCTGGGCAAGCGATGAGCCTTGCGGTTCTGTCGGCCACCGCGGTGGGCCTCGCGACTTGCCCCATCATGGAGCCGCTGGCGAGCGCCGAAACCCGAGATGCTCTGCATGACAACTTGTTTAGCATCGTTGGGTTTCCCCAGATGTTGCTCCGCATCGGATGGCCGCCGGTTGGCGCTGACCCGCTGCCCGTGACCGGAACATCCGCCGAGAGCGGACGTATGCCCGTGGCTGGGTGACAGCCGTTGACCAGCGCCTGACGGCGGCTAACCGACCGACATCTCCGGTGAGGATGCACCCGCACGTTCAGGCGGCGTGGCTCTTCTTAGATGCTCGGTGGCCACTCCAAGACGAATGATGGGGGGGTGGCAGCGGCAAAGCAGGGGAAAACAACCGATTCGACGCCCGTCCCCTCGCAATAGTGTCGATTCCGCAAGGAGTGCCCGCTGTAACAGCATCAGGCGCTGAGTTAAGTGCGGCGATGAGGGGGTCCGATGAGAAGCTTGGTCCTGCGCATCCTGGGTGCCGCTGGCGCTGCGGCGGTTTCGGTGACGATATTCGGGTCAGGCTTCGCCTCCGCCGACGCGTTTGCAGGCAAGACCTATTCTGATGCGGCCGCGACGATCTCCGGGTGGGGCGGCACGCCTGTGATCGCGACGGTCAGTGGCGACCAGCTCGTGACAGATGACTGCATTGTCACCAGCTGGCACAAGTCGAAGTTCCTCAATGCCAGCGGCATTAACGATCGGCGAGCCGAATACCTGCTCCACTTGAACTGCAACGCTCGGCTCGCCTCGCCAGGTCATCCCGGCAACTCGTCGATGAGTGAGCAAGGTGTCGCGGCGAAGAAGGATCAAGAAGCTGCGGCCACCATCAGCAAGGCTCCCCAAATATGTGAAAAGGACGACAAGTTCGCTGCATGGTGCAAGCGAGTCTGCGAGCGCACGAAGGCTTGTGAGGTCTGATGAGCAGACGCTCGGACCGTAGCGAATAGACTGCACATCAGGCAGGGGAAGTCAATGCCAGCCTTGCCGCGCACCAAATTCGATGGCATTCAGTCGTTGCGATTTGTCGCCGCGCTGCTCGTCGTCGTCACGCATTCGACGTTCTACGCCGGGGAGCGACTGGATCCCAGCATCCCAACCTGGAACTTCGGCACGGTCGGCGTCGACATCTTCTTCGTGATAAGCGGATTCGTAATGGTGATCTCGACCAAGGGGCTTGAGGGAGCGAAGGACGGCTGGAAGTACTTCGGCATGCGCCGGCTCGTCCGTATCGTGCCGATGTACTGGATCGCCACGACCATCAAGCTTCTGACACTGCTTGCGGTTCCGTCGGCAATTCTGCATGCTCAGCTTGACCCTGGGAAAACGGTCCTCTCGTACCTGTTCCTGCCTTCGCGCAATTTCGAGGGGCGCGTCGAACCGCTTCTGGGCGTGGGGTGGACACTGACTTTCGAGATGTTCTTCTACCTCGTGTTCACCATCGCCCTGCTCGCGCGCGCGAAGCCCATTTGGTTCTGCGCGGCGGTCCTGTCTATCTGCGCTCTGGGCAACGTCTTTCGCCCCGAGGGGTGGGTGCCAGCGCTGGTGTACTTAGACCCGATCCTGCTCTACTTCCTGGTCGGCATGGTCGTCGGCCAGTGGACGAAGGACAGATCTATTCGCCGCCTCCTGGTTTGGATGTCGTACGTAATCGCGCTCTGGCTCGTGATTCCACTTGCCGACGGCGAGTTTTCAGGAGGCGATGCCTACTTCCTGACCCGCCACATCTCCGTGGCCGTTCTGGTAACCGTCGTTGTGGCGTGTGAAGGCTGGATAACCGGTCATGTCCCAAGGCCGGTCATCTATATGGGTGACGCGTCGTACAGCCTGTACCTTTTCCATCCGCTGATCGCGCCCAT
>DATJJM010000115.1:0-4130 GCA_035492535.1 Acetobacteraceae bacterium
GGACGCAGGACCTGTCCCGCGCGCACCGGCTCGCCGGCCAGCTCGAATTCGGCATCGTGTGGATCAACTGCTGGCTGCTGCGCGACCTGCGCACGCCGTTCGGCGGCGCCAAGCAATCCGGGCTCGGCCGCGAGGGCGGCAGCGAGGCGCTGCATTTCTTCACCGAGCCGAAAAACATCTGCATCGCCTACGGCGCGCCTCCCGTACGACCCTAGGACGCGCAAGAACACGCTGACCCGAAACCCCGGAATCCCGATGAATTCACTGAAAGACCTGCTTGCCAACAACCGCCGCTGGGCCGACCAGGTCACCGCGCAGGACCCGACCTTTTTCGAACAGCTCTCGCAGCAGCAGGCGCCGCGTTACCTGTGGATCGGCTGCTCGGACTCGCGCGTGCCGGCGACCCAGATCGTCGACCTGCCGCCGGGCGAGATCTTCGTGCATCGCAACGTCGCCAACGTGGTGGTGCACACCGACCTCAACGCGCTGAGCACCATCCAGTTCGCGGTCGACGTGCTCAAGGTGAAGCACATCCTGGTGGTGGGCCACTACGGCTGCGGCGGCGTCGGCGCCGTGCTGCAGGAAAGCCGGCTGGGCCTGATCGACAACTGGCTCAGGCACATCACCGACATCGCCATGAAGCACGCCGACAAGCTCGACCCGGCGCAGTCGTTCGCGATGCGCCATGCGCACCTGTGCGAACTGAACGCACTGGAACAGGCGCTCAACGTGTGCCACACCACGGTTGTGCGCGAGGCGTGGGAGCGCGGCCAGCAGCTGGCCGTGCATGCGTGGATCTATGGCCTCGACAATGGCCACATCCACGACCTTGGCCTCGACGTGCGCGGGCGCGAGCAATTGCCCGAGGCCTACCACCAGGCGGTGACCCAGCTCACCCGGCGCTGGGAAGGCGCCGCATGAGTGGCGACAGCATCCGCACCGACGCCGCCCCCGCACCGGTCGGCGCCTACCCGCACGCCCGGCGCGTCGGCAACCTGCTGTTCCTGTCCGGCGTGGGTCCGCGCCAACCCGGCAGCAATGCGATTCCGGGCAATGTGCATGCTGCAGACGGTCGGCTGGTCGACTACGACATCGAAGCCCAATGCCGGCAGGTGTTCGCCAACGTGCGCGCCATACTCGAAGCCAGCGGCGCCGCGTGGACCGACCTGGTCGACGTCACCGTGTTCCTGACCGACATGCAGCGCGACTTCGCCATCTACAACCGGCTGTATGCGGAACATTTCGCCGGCATCGACGCCTGCCGCACCACGGTGGGCATCAGCGCGCTGCCCACGCCGATCGCGATCGAACTGAAGTGCGTCGCCGCACTGCCGGCGCAGCCACGCTGATTCCCCTCGATCGGCGCACGGCAGGTCGCGCACATGAAAAACCCCGCCGGTCTGCACCGGCGGGATTTCGACTCATGACAACCCGATCAACCCGCCGACGTCGTCGCCGGAGCCGGGTTTGCGGCAGGAGCCGCGGCCTTGTGGCTCTTGTGATGGGACTTGTGGTGCGACTTGTGGTGCATGACGGTCTTCGGCGCAGCGTCGGCCGCAGCAGCGGGAGCCGCTGCAGGAGCTTCCTGCGTCGCCGGAGCAGCCGCCTGCGGGGCAGCGGCCTGGGCCAGCACGGAACCGGAAAGCGCAACGCCCGCCACAAGCAGGGAAGCGATCAGAACTTTACGCATCATGATGTCGAGCCTCGGACGATTAAGGTATCGCGAACCCGGCCGGAACCCGGCGACTCGGGTGGCGCGACGAACCGACGATGCGACGCCGATGGAATACCAAGGCTGAATGCAACACGCGGTTTCCTGCGCAATACGCGCACGGGATCTTGACTTTTGTCGCGTCCGATTGCGCCCGCAACTACTTGCGATCAGGCCAGGCAGGCCTGCAGCATCCGGCCGATCAAATCCTGCACCGCCGGCGCCTTCGCCTCGTCGTACGCGAAGCTCTCCTCGTCCATGTAGTTGAGCTGCGCCAGTTCCAGCTGCACGGCCTGCACGCCGGTCGCCGGCGTGCCGTAATGACGCGTGATGTAACCGCCCTTGAAGCGGCCGTTGACGGCAAAACTGAAACGCGATTGCGACTCCAGGCAAGCCTGCAAGTGCGCCTGCAGCGCCGGGTCGCAACTGGTGCCGGCGGCCGTGCCGAGATTGAAATCCGGCAGCCGTCCCTCGAACAGCATGGGTACCCGGCTGCGGATCGAGTGTCCTTCCCACAACACCGCCCGGCCATGCTCCGCACACAGCCGTGCAAGTTCCTGCGCGATGGCCTGGTGATATGGCCGCCAGTAATCGTTCATGCGCCGTTGGATTTCGGCGTCATCCGGCTCGCTGCCGTCCCGGTACAGCGGTTCCCCGTCGAAGCCGATCGCCGGTACCAGACCGGTCTCGCGCTGCCCCGGGTACAGCGCATGGCCATCGACGGGGCGGTTCAGGTCGATCACGTAGCGCGAAGCCTTCGGCTTCAGCACGCTGGCGCCCAGCGCCTGGGCCAGCGGTTCGTACAGTCGGCCGACATGCCAGTCGGTGTCCGGTGCACGACGCGCCGCCGGATGCATCCGCGCGGCGATGTCGTCGGGGATGAAGCTGCCGTCGTGCGGCAGACTGATCAGCATCGGCACGCGGCCACGCTGCAAGGTGAATGTGCTCATCGGCGCATTGTACCCAGTCCGTCACGGTCTCGTTTCCACCGAAGCCGGACGGAGGCTTGCCTGCCGGAAGGCACACAGGCACGCTAGCCACGGGTCATCCACGGGGGTTGAACATGCCGGTCAGCGTGCCACTTCGAACGGTTTCCATCGCGTTCTGCATGATCGCGTCGCTTCTCCCGTCCGCACCGGCTCAGGATTTCAGCCCTGCCGCCATAGAAATGTTCCACGGGCTGAGGCAACAGCCCAATGACCTTGCCCGCTACGTTTACCTGGTCAAGACGGTGCAGTCGCTTCCCGTCGCCGACCGGCCGCTCGCCATGCAGATGTTCGCGTCGGTCGAGAACGAACTGGGCCTTTACAACGAGGCGCTTCGCGACTTCCCGCTGAAGAGTCACGTGGCGGCGGACACGGCCATCCCCAAGGCGGAACAATGGAAAGCCGCCGACGCCGCCGACGTCATCGCCCAGCAGGCGGCCAACCGCCGCATCGTCCTGATCAACGAGGCACATCACGACGCCCACACCCGGCAACTTACATTGGCCCTGCTGCCACGTCTGCGCGCGCTCGGATTCGACTATTTCGCGGCGGAGGCATTGCTCGACAAGGACGCCAGCCTGATGAACCGGGGGTACCCGACCGAAGCCAGCGGCAGCGAATACCTGCACGAGCCCTCGTACGGCGAGATCGTGCGCACGGCGATCAAGCTGGGCTTCAAGGTCGTGTCCTACGACGTGGACAGCCGCACCACACAGGAACGCGAAACCGGGCAAGCCAAGAACCTGTACCGGAAAGTGTTTGCCAGGGATCCTGGCGCCAGGTTGTTCGTCCACGCTGGCTATGCGCATATCGACAAGGCGAAGGGGCGCCTGGGCAGCACCGTGCCGATGGCCATGCAACTGCAGCAACTGACCGGCACCGAGCCGCTGTCGATCGACCAGACCCAGTTCCGCGAGCAGATCCCGGGCGAATCGGATGCATACGCCGAGCTGGTCAAGAACTTCCCTTTCAAAGGTCCCTTCGTCCTGGTCGATCGCACCGCCGGCAAGCTGTGGAGTGCACATCCGGATCGATACGACGTCAATGTGCTCCTGCCGCCTGCCGCCGGCCAGCGGGCCGTCGAAAGCGGCTATACCCAGCCATCGGCGATCGTGCACGACATGATCCGGAACCAGCCCATGCTGGCGCACCTCGTCAACACGCAACGCCCGGAGTGGCTGACGCTCAATGACGAACGTCTTCCGTACACCATAAGCGCGACGCTGTGCCGGGTCACCACGCCCTGCGTGGTCGATGCGCACTACGTCGAGGAAGACGAGGACGCCATCGCCGCCGACCGTTACGCCTTCATGCAGGGCGATACCGTAAGCAAGCTGTACCTCCGGCCCGGCCGCTACCGGTTGCGCGCCTGGGATATCCGCGGCAGGACGTTGTCCCAGCAAGTCATCACGATCAGGGAACGCTGATCCGGG
>DATJJM010000116.1:0-18267 GCA_035492535.1 Acetobacteraceae bacterium
CGAGGCCCAGCGGCTCGCGCGCGAACTGAACAATCTCAGTGACCCGGAGGTGGGACGCAAACGCCTGTCCGGCCGCTTCGGCGGTCACGACTTCTCGCATCTCGGACTCGACCAACCGCTGTCCCCGGAGGACTTCCCCGATCCCGCCACGGTCGAAGCCGCGCGCAGCCGCACCGAGGTCATCATCGGCTTGGTCCGCCGCGAGAAACCGACCCTGCGCCAATTGCTCGGCTACCTCGCCGGCGCACGCGGCCATTTCGTCACCGCCGGCACACCGGAGCAGATCGCGACATTGATCGAAGACTGGTTCCTCAACGGCGCCGCCGACGGCTTCAACCTGATGCCGCCGATCCTTCCCTCGATGCTCGAGGTATTCGTCGCCGAAGTGGTGCCCCTGCTGCAAAAGCGCGGCCTGTTCCGCTCGGCGTACGACGGCGCCACCCTGCGATCGCATTACGGACTGCCACGTCCCGATCTGCGCTTTCCGTAATTGCCGCAGCGCTTTACCCGACCTTAAGGCGCGGGGCGTTTCATGGCGGCATGTCCGACAGCCTCGAAGAACAGGTGCGCACGGCCGTCCGCGCCGAAGTTGAGGACCTGCGCCGCTTCGTCGATCGGCGGATCGCCGAGCTCAGCATGGAAATCCACGCCACCGTGCAACTCGTCGACTACAGCGAGACCAATCTGTCGGCGAAGCTCGTCGGCATCCACGAGGAGATCGCCCGTATCGTCGCGCCCCCCGCACAGGCAACCTACAACACGGGCCTGGAGCTGGAAGCCGTCGTGACCGCGACCGAGAATGCCGCCAACCAGATCATGGAGGCAGCCGAGGCCATCAACACCTGGCTGCAAAGCGGCGGCGATCCGGCTTCGCTCCCGGTCGTGACACAACAGGTCAATGCGATTTTCGAAGCCTGCACCTTCCAGGATCTGACCGGCCAGCGCGTTCGCCGCGCCATTGAGCACTTGCAGCAAGTTGAAACCATGCTGTCCGGCATGGTGCCCGATGCGCCGGCCTCCGCACCCACAGAGCCCAGCGCCACCGAAGATCTGGCGCAGACCGACATCGACAGCCTGTTCAACTAGGCACCGACCATTCGCCGCATGCCGCGGATTCGGTCGCGCATCCGGGCGCTTTTAATGATCGCAGTTTTGTGAGAACGTGCTGTAGCCTCGGCCGTTCTCAATAGGAGGCGGTCATCAGTCAGTCGTTGACCACGGCACCTCTTTCAGACGACGCCCAGGCCATCCTCGAAGGCATGAGCGATGCCTTCTACGCGCTGGATGGCGAATGGCGCATCATCTACGCCAATCGGCGTGCCCTCGCCTTCTGGCGCGTGACCGCCGCCGATGTCATCGGCCACGTCATCTGGCAGCGCTTTCCCAGCATGGTTGGCACGCTGAACGAACAGGTGCTGCGCCAGGTCCGCGCCGAGCAGCGGGTCATCACCTTCGAGGCGCCATCGCCGACGATGGGTATATGGGTCGCGGTGAGCGTCGGTCCGTCAGGCGACGGCGTCTCCGTTTACTGGCGCGACATCAGCGACCGCGTTGAAGCCGAGAACGCGCTGCGCAGCTTCGCCGAGAAGCTGGAACGTCAGGTTGCCGACCGCACTCGGGCGCTCAGCGAGGCGGTCGAGGAACTGCGCCAGTCGCGTGCACGCTACAGCGCGATCTTCGAGAACTCGCCTGTCGATCTCGTGTTCCTGGCGGTGCGGCCGGACGGACGCATCGTGTGCGAGGACGCCAATCCCGCCTGGGAGCGCCATTCGGGCTATCCGCGCGCCTTCATGGTCGGCAAGACGCCGGAGGAAGTCCTGCCGCCCGGGCAGGTGGAATACGCGATGAAACACTATCGGCGCGCGATCGAGACGAAGCAGCCGGTGGAATACGAATACACCGTCCAGTTCCCTATCGGCGAAGTATCGCGCCGGTCATTCCTGGTGCCGTTGCTGGGCGACACTGGCGAGGTTGAGCATGTGCTTCTCACCGCCGTCGATCTGACCGAAATGCGGCGCGTCGAGGCGCAGTTGCGGCAGGCCCAGAAAATGGAGGCGATCGGTCAGCTCACCGGCGGCATTGCGCACGACTTCAACAACCTGCTCACCGCGGTCATCGGCAACCTGGAGCTCCTGCAAACGCGAGTCACCGATGCGCGTTCGTCGGGGATGGTCGACGCCGCGCTGCGCTCGGCCGTGCGCGGCGGCCAGTTGACGCAGCAATTGCTGGCCCATGCCAGGAAGCAGAACCTGCGGCCGCGACCCGTCGATGTGAACGCCGCGATCAACGGCATGAGCGATCTGCTGCAACGCAGCCTGGGCGGACTGGTGCAGGTCGAGACGGATCTCGCGGATGACCTGTGGCCGGCCATCAGCGACCCCGCCCAGCTTGAGTTGGTCGTGTTGAACCTGGCGATCAACGCGCGCGATGCGATGCCGGACGGAGGTGGATTGCGCATCGCGACAAACAATGTGAGCCAGTCGGAGGTGCCGCGGCTCGACGAGCTCGAACCTGGCGATTATGTGCGCATCGCGGTGACCGACAGCGGCGTCGGCATGTCACGCGAGGTGCAGGAGCGCGCCTTCGAGCCGTTCTTCACCACCAAGGAGATCGGCAAGGGCAGCGGCCTGGGACTGGCTCAGGTCTATGGCGTCGTCAAGCAGTTCGGCGGCACCGTGCGCCTTGCCAGCACGCCGGGTGCCGGCACGACCGTGGACGTCTTCCTGCCGCGCGCGCTTTCACCCGCGTCCGATGCAGCGTCCGCCAACCATATGATCGCCGACGCGCCAGATGGCCACGGCACCATTCTGGTGGTGGACGACGATGAAGACGTCCGCGAAATCGCCGCGACCTTCCTGCGCGAGGCAGGTTACGCGGTACGCGAGGCCGGCAGCGGTCCGGACGCGACGGGCATCCTCGCGGAGGGACCAGTGAACCTGGCCCTTGTCGACTATGCGATGCCGATGATGTCCGGCCTGGAATTCGCGCGCGTCGCACGCGAGATCCAGCCGGATCTGCCCATCGTCTACATCACGGGTGCGATCAATATGCTGGGCACCGACGGTCAGGCGCTTGGCGACCCGGTCGTGGTCAAGCCCTATTCACGGGCCACGCTGCTGAAGATGGTGCGCGAAACGGCACTGCCGTCATAGCGGCAGCTTGCCCTGGCGCGTCGGCCGGTCAGCGGTGGCGCCGACCTCGCCGTCGGCAAAGCGCAACCGGAGATTCGCCCCAGGCTTCACGGCCGAGGCGCTGGTCAGCGGATGGCCGGCGGCATCCGACACCACCGCATAGCCGCGCTGCAGCACAGCCAACGGCGACACGGATTCGAGCCGCGCGGCAGCACCGTCCAGCCGCGCCCGCGTTTCGCGCAGATTCGCCTGCAATGGCGCAGCGGAGAGCCGGCCGAGGGTGCGGCCGGCCCGGCTGTGGATGCCGCCCACAGCATGGCGCAGTCCGGCAATCAGCTTCTGGCCGCAGATACCGAGTGCCGCACGCCGCCGCTCCACCACGTTGGGCAGCGCGATGATCAAGCGGACGCCCCGCTCCTGCACCCGTTCGCGGGCGCCCTTCAGGATGCCGGGCAGGTCGGGCAGTTGACGGCTCGCCCCATCCAACCCGGCGCGGCGCTTGTGCAGCAGGTTCGGCAGCGCCAGGACCAGTCGTTCCGCCCTGTCGTCCAGCCGCTGCCGCACGCCGCCGAGCAATGTCGGCACGTCGGGCAGCCCGCGCTCCGCGCGCGACAGGCGCAGGCGGCGTTCCTGGGTCAGGCGGTTGAGTCCGCCGATGAGACGCGCGGCCTTGTGTTCGATGTCCGCCACCAGATCGACCCGCGCCGGCACCGCAAGCTCCGCCGCGGCGGTCGGTGTCGGCGCGCGGCGATCGGCGACATAGTCGATCAGCGTGGTATCCGTCTCGTGCCCGACGGCGGAAATCAGCGGGATGCGGCAAGCGGCGACGGCGCGCACCACTGCCTCATCGTTGAACGCCATCAGGTCTTCCAGGCTCCCGCCACCGCGCGCGACGATCAGCACGTCGGGCTGCGGGGTCACCCGGCAGAACCCCTCGATCGCGGCGGCAATACGTTCCGCGGCAACCTCGCCCTGCACCGGCACCGGCCACAGCAGGATGGTCCGAGGGAAACGCCGCGCGATCGTGGTGCGGATGTCCTGGATCACCGCGCCACGCTCGGAGCTGACCACACCGACGACGAAGGGAAGCACCGGCAGCGGTTTCTTGCGCTCCGCATCGAACAGCCCTTCGGCCGCGAGCCGCACCCGCAGCATCTCGATCCGTGCCAGCAGCGCACCCGCGCCGGCATATTCCATCCGCTCGGTGATGAGCTGATAGGACGAACGTTCGCCGTACGACGAGACGCGGCCGGTGGCGATCACCTCGACGCCGTTCTCCGGCACCATGCCGAGGCGGCTGACCGAGGACTTCCACACCACACCGGCGATCTTGGCGCCCTCATCCTTCAGCGAGAAATAGATATGGCCCGACGGGTAGCGCTTCAGCTCCGTGATCTCGCCCCGCACGCGCACCCGCCCGAAGTTGCCTTCCAGCGTGCGCTTCACCGCGCCGGAGATCTCCGAGACGGTGTACTCCGGCACGTTTGATCCGGCGGGAATCGCGAGGTCGTTCATGTGCGCCAGCCTAGGCGATCACCGAGCCTGTCGCGAGCGCGCAGCCGCCATCGCACGCTCAGCTTCAGCCACGACGCGCTCCACGATCTCTCTGGCGCTGGGGATGTCGTGGATCAGCGCGCAGGCTTCTCCGGCAATCACCGCGGCCAGGTCGAAATCGCCCCGCTCCCGCGCCATCGCATACTCCCGGCCGACCTCATCACTGGCTTCCAGCTCGGCCTCGTGCCCGATCCACCGCTCGGTCAGCGCATTCCTGAGGACCCGCCCAGTATAGGGCGCTGGCCAGCGATTCTGTCGCGCCAGGTCGAAGACGATGGAGCGGACGCTCGCCCCGCTCCCGGCGGCGACGATACGCCGCTTGGCTTCCGGATGGCCCTCGGCCTCCAGCGACGCGTAGAAGCGCGTTCCCATCAGCACACCCTCGGCGCCGAACATCAGGGCCGCCGCAAGTCCCCGCCCGTCGGCAATGCCGCCCGCCGCGACGACGGGGATGTCCGCACAGGCATCGACGACTTGCGGCAGCAGTGTGAGGAGCGGCTCGGACTGTCCATGCCCGCCGGCTTCCGTGCCCTGTGCGACGATGACGTCAGCGCCCGCTTCCGACGCCTCCCGCGCCTGCGCCACGGTCTGCACCTGGCAGATGAGCCGCGCACCAGCCGCGTGGATGTCCGGCGCGAACGGCCGCGGATCACCGAACGACAGCATCACCGCCGCCGGTTGATGGGCAAGCGCTTCGTTCAGCAACGCCGGACGCTTTGCCAGACTCCAGGTGATGAAGCCGCAGCCGATCCGCGCATTGCCGGCGCGGTCCCACTCCCGCTTGATCCATGCCTGATCGCCATAGCCGCCGCCGAGCAGCCCCAACCCTCCGGCCTGGCTCACCGCCGCCGCAAGCCTGCCGCCTGCAACAACATCCATCGGCGCGAGCAGGACCGGATTTTCGATGCCCAATACCTCGGTCAGTCGGTTCCGGATGGCCATCGGTGATTCCTTCGTCCAGCCGCTACAATGCGAGGAGAGCCGATGAACTATCGGGGGATTCGCAGATGCAATGCAAAACCGGAGCAGAGCACATCCAGGCGCTGAAGGATGGGCGGACCGTCTATCTGGACGGCACGCCGGTCGATGACGTGACGACCCATCCGGCGTTCCGCAATGCTGTCGCTTCGGCCGCTGCGCTCTACGACCACCAGGCCGCCAACCTGGAACTGATGACCTTCCTGCCGGAGGGCGCGACACGGCGCGTGAACCGTGGCTGGCAGATGCCGCGCAGCTACGACGAACTGGTGCAGCGGCGCAAAGCGCTGGAGGCATGGGCGCAGCAGAGCCATGGCTTCATGGGGCGCTCGCCCGACCATGTCGCCTCGGCGCTGATCGGCCAGCGCATGGGCATCGAGGTCTTCGACAGGCACGGTCCCGCGCGTGCCAAAGCCCTGATCGACTACGTCGACTACGCCAGCCGCCATGACCTGTTCCTGACCTATGTCATCGTCAATCCGCAGGCTGATCGGTCCCGCGACTGGGGCGAGCAGCCGGAAGAACTGGTGGCGCAGATCGTCGATGAAGACAGCGCCGGGCTCACGATCCGTGGCGCCAAGATGTTGGGCACCAGCTCGATCATGGCGAACGAGGTCCTCGTCGCGAATCTTCAGCCGCTGAAGCCGGGAGAAGAAGCGCTCGCCTTCTGCTGCGCCCTGCCGATGAACACGCCCGGCCTGCGCGTGCTCTCACGCAAGAGCTACGAGGCCCACGCAGTCTCCATCTACGACAATCCGCTGTCATCGCGTTTCGACGAGAACGACGCGCTGCTCTACTTCGATGACGTGAAGGTGCCGTGGGATCGCGTGTTCGTGCATCGTGACACCGACATGAGCCGCGCGCAGTTCCACGATACGCCGGGCCATGTGTTCCAGAACTACCAGGCACAGGTACGCCTGTCGGTGAAGCTGAAATTCCTGGTGGGGCTCGCCCACAAGATCACCGAGGCCATCGGCACCACCGCGATGCCTCAGGTGCGCGAGCAGCTTGGCCTGCTCGCCGCCCATGCCGGCATGGTGGAGGCCATGGTTGCCGGCATGGAGGCCGCCGGCGGGATGCGCGGCGACTACTACGTACCAAACCGGCACATGCTGTACGCCGCGCATGTCACCACGCAGGACCTGTATCCACGCGTGATCAACCTCATCCGCGATCTGGCTGGCGGATCGCTGATCATGCTGCCGTCATCGGTCCACGATTGGGACAATCCGACACTTGCACCGATCATCCGCAAGACGCAGCGCTCGCCGAACTTCGTGCCGGAAGACAAGGTGAAGCTGATGAAAGCGGCGTGGGACGCGATCGGCTCGGAGTTCGCATCGCGCCACGTGCAGTATGAGATGTTCTACGCTGGCGCGCGCTTCGTCACGACAGGCCACAGCTATCGCACGTTTGACTGGAATGCCGCTTGCGCGATGGTGGATCGTCTGTTGGCTGGCTACGATCGCTGAACAGGAGAGCGACATGCGTGTTTTGGTGATCGGATCCGGGGGCCGCGAGCACGCTCTATGCTGGTCGCTCTCCGCAAGCCCTCTGCTGACCAAGCTCTGGTGCGCGCCAGGCAACCCCGGCATCGCGCAGGTTGCGGAATGCGTCCCGATCGGTGTCATGGATTTTCCCGCGCTGATCGCCTTCGCACAGGACAACGAGATCGACCTGGTGGTGCCGGGGCCCGAAGCCCCACTGGTCGCGGGCATCACTGATGCAATGGAAGCGGCCTCGCTTCCCTGCGTCGGTCCATCGCGCGCGGCCGCGCAACTCGAAGGCAGCAAGACCTTCACCAAGGAACTCTGCGACGCCGCAGGCATTCCCACCGCGCAATGGGAACGCTTCGACGATATCGAAGCCGCGCGCGAATTCGTGCGGCGGCGTGGCACGCCGATCGTGGTGAAAGCTGATGGACTGGCCGCCGGCAAGGGTGTCGTGGTGGCCACGACCGAAGCCGAGGCACTCGCCGCCATCGATACAATGATGGAAGCGCGCGCCTTCGGTGAAGCAGGCGCATCGGTCGTGCTGGAAGAGTGCCTGGTCGGTGAAGAGGTCTCCCTGTTCGCGTTGTGCGATGGCACCAGCGCCGTGCTGCTTGGTGCAGCACAGGACCACAAGCGCGTCGGCGAAGGTGAGACCGGACCGAATACCGGAGGCATGGGCGCCTTTTCGCCAACACCATCGTTCCCTCTCGCGACACAACAGGCAGCGATGGACGGCATCATCCGCCCTGCTCTCGCCGAAATGGCGCGGCGCGGCACACCGTTCCGCGGCATCCTCTACGCTGGTCTGATGCTCACGGGCGAAGGCGCGAAACTGATCGAGTTCAACGTCCGCTTTGGCGATCCGGAATGCCAGGTGCTGCTGCCCCGGCTGATGTCCGACCTGCTGCCCGCATTGCAGGCGGCGTATGACGGCGAGCTCCAGAACTTCGACCTTCGCTGGCGCGACGAGACCTGCATCACGGTCGTGATGGCAGCGCGCGGCTATCCGGATGCACCGGAACGAGGCAGCGAAATCCGCGGCCTGGAGCAAGCGGCCGCGGCGCCGAACGTCCTGGTGTTTCACGCCGGCACGGAAGCCGACGCGCAGGGACACATCCGCGCCGCCGGCGGCCGCGTGCTGAACGTCTGCGCGACCGGCACCGACGTGCGTGCGGCGCGCAACGCGGCTTACGCCGCCATCAAGTTGATCGACTGGCCGGAAGGTTTCTGCCGACACGACATCGGCTGGCGCGTGCTCGCGCGGTGATCGCTCCGCCACACGATCAAAGGTTCTCGGCGTTGCCCGGCTTCACCGTGGTGATCGTGACGCCAGGCTGACCATTCGACTGCGTGGTGTAGTAGCGGTCCGTGCCTTTCCACACGCTCTGACAGACGTCCTGACCCTGACGATAGGCCTGGTACTGAACGCAGAGCACGCCATCGGGCTCGATGCGATAGCGGCCGGCGTCGGACTGACCATTGCGCCGCAGTCTGATCGTTCCATCGGGCGCAAGATAGGTGACGAATGGCTCGCCATTCGCTGACGTGCCGTAGCCAGTCATTCCCACGAACGTCGCTTGCACCTGATCGGCGGTCATGCGCTGCACGGTCGCGCAGGCGGACAGCAAGAAAACGCCTATGAGCACGCTTGTGGATACAGCTAGGCATTGACGCATGGCGTTGTCCCTGAACGCGCCACCCTTACCTTCTCTGTTCAAAGAACCCTCTCAGCAACGCCCCGGCCTCCGCCTCTCGCACCCCGCCAACCACCTCCGGCCGCCACAGGCACGACGCCGCCTCGAACACCCGTGCCCCGTGTTCCACACCGCCGCCTTTCGGGTCATAGGCGCCGAACACCACCCGCCGCACCCGGAACAGGCTCGCCGCCTGCGCGCACATCGGGCACGGCTCCAGCGTCACCACCAGTTCGCAGTCGGACAGCCGAGGCTCACCCCGCGCTGCCGCCGCCGCCCGCAACACCAGCATCTCGGCATGCGCCGAGGCGTCACATCGCGCTTCCACCTCGTTGCCCGCCTGCGCCAGCACGGCGCCGGCACTGTCCAGCACCACCGCGCCCACCGGCACCTCGCCACGTGCTGCCGCCGCGCGCGCCTCGGCTAATGCGATCTCCATCGGCGTCATATATCGTCCCGGGCGCAGCCCGGCCTTCTCTCGTCATGGCCGGACTTGATCCGGCCAACATGCCAAATTGCCTCCCGCACAAATCAGAGGAAGCCAGAATGCCCCGCATCCCCCTTGTCACCGAGGCCAGCATGACGGCGGACCAGCGCCGGGTCTACGACGCGATGATGAACGGCCCGCGCCGCTCGCCGCCGGTGGGCCCACTTGCTGCGGCCATGCACCGTCCCGACCTCGCCGAGGCTTGGTCCAACCTCGGCCTGGTGCTCCGCTTCAATTCCAGCTTCCCGCCGCGGCTGCGCGAGTTCGTCATCCTGCTCACCGGCCGCTTCTGGGATTGCCAGTTCGAGTGGTTCTCCCACGAAGCCGAGGCCCGCAAGGCCGGTCTCTCCGAGCAGACCATCGAGACCCTTCGGCACGGCGGCTCCACCTTCACCCAGCAGGACGAGCAGGCGATCCACGATTACACCATCGAGCTGCTGCGGCACCGCCGCGCCTCGGACGCGACCTATCAGCGCATCCTCGGCAGCTACGGCACTCCCGGCATCGTCGAGCTCACCGCGCTGATTGGTTACTACGCGATGGTGGCCCTCACCCTGAACGCCCATGAGATCGGCGTGCCGGATGGCGCCACGCCGCCGCTGCCTCCGCTCTCCGGCTAGCGAGGGGGTGCGGCCACGGGCCCGTGGCCCTATCGTGTGGCCGGATCATTACGCCGGAAACCAGCATGAACGACGAAATCGCTCTGCGCACGGCGATCGACCTGTTGCGCGATGCTGTCGCAAGCAAACGCACGCCGTCCGGCCAGTCTCTGGCGCCCGCTACGATCGCGCTGCACAGCCAGGCAGCCGACCGTCTGGACGCCCTGCTCCACCATCAGCCGGAAGCAGCCCTGCGTGAGCTGATCGATGTCATGCCCATCCATGTATGGACAGCCCGTGCCGACGGCTCCGATGTGTTCTTCAACCGCCGCCGCCTGGAATACACCGGCCCCGGCGTGGACTGGTACGCCGTCGTGCATCCAGACGAGCGTGAGCAGCACAATGCGACCTGGCACGCCTCCGTCCGCACCGGCCAGCCATTCGAGTTCGAGCAGCGCCTGCTCGCCGCCGATGGCAGTTCGCGCTGGTTCCTCGGCCGCGCAGCGCCTCTCCGCGATAGCGACGGCAACATCACGCGGTGGGTTGGCGTCAACATCGACATCGAGGACCGCAAGCGCGCCGAGCAGGAGCAGGCCGACGCGGAGCAGCAGCTCAAGACCGTCATCGACACGATCCCCGCGCATGTCTGGCGCACCGGACCGGATGGCGAGAACGACTTCATCAACCAGACGCGAATCGCGTTCGGCGGCGGCGAGTTGGGCTGGCACAACTTCGTCCATCCCGATGACGCCGTGGTGCATAGCCGGCTTTGGGCCGAGGCGCAGAGGACAGGCCAGCCGTTCGAGCAGGAGATGCGCCTGCTGCGGAAGGACGGCGTGTATCGCTGGTTCCTCGTCCGCGTGGCGCCGCAACGCAACGACGACGGCACGGTCGCGCGGTGGTTCGGCACCAACACCGACATCGACGACTTGAAGCAGGCACAGGAACGCATTCGCCGCAGCGAACAGGACCTGCGCGATGCGATCGACACGATCCCCGCGCATGTGTGGAGCACGCTGCCGGACGGCTCCGACATCTACCTGAACCGCCGGCGGCTGGATTACGGCGGCCCCGGTGCCGGCTGGGAGACGATCGTGCATCCCGACGATCGCGCCGAGCACAACCGGACATGGGCGGCGTCGATGCAGACGGGCCAGCGCTGGGAGGTCGAATGCCGCCTGCTGCGTGCGGACGGCGCCTATCGCTGGTTCCTGGTCCGCGCCGAACCTCTGCGCGGTGCGGATGGCCGCATCGTCCGTTGGCTCGGCACCAACACCGACATCCACGATCTGCGGATCGCACAGCAGCAATTGCTGCAGGCCGAGCGCGAGCTGCGGGCCACGCTCGACACGATCCCGGCGCACATCTGGAGTTGCCTGCCGGACGGGACGTCGGACTACTTCAACCGCCGCCGCGTGGAATACACGGGTCCGGACATTGCTTTCTTTGACATTGTGCATCCCGACGACCGTGCCGAGCATGATGAGAAATGGGCGGCATCGATCCGGACCGGCGCGCCGTTCAATATCGAGAACCGCCTGCGCCGCTTCGATGGCACCTATCGCCGCTTCCTGGGCAGGGCGGAGGCGTTGCGCGACGACCAGGGCAACATCGCCAAGTGGTTCGGCACGAACACCGATATCGAGGACCTCCGTCGGGCCGAGGATGCGCTGCATCGCGCACAGGCCGAGCTCGCGCACGTCTCTCGCGTGGCAACCCTGGGCGAACTGACCGCGTCGATCACGCACGAGGTGAATCAGCCGCTTGCCGGTATCGTCACCAACGCCGAAGCATCCCTGCGATGGCTGCGCCGTGCACAGCCCAATCTCGACGAGGCACAGCAGGCCATCGAACGGATCATCCGCGACGGCCAGCGTGCGGCTGACGTGGTGCGCCGACTGCGTGCCCTGGTGCGCAAGGAGGACCCGGTCCGGCTGCCGCTCAACCTGAACGAACTGGTGGAAGAATCGCTGCCGCTGATGGCGCAGGAACTGGGGCGTCAGCGGATCAGGGTCGAGCTGTCACTGGCACCGGTGCTGCCGGTGGTTCTCGCCGATCGCGTGCAGGTGCAGCAGGTGCTCATCAACCTGCTGATCAATGCCCTCCAGGCAATGGTCGAGACAAGCGGACACCGCATCCTTGGAATCACATCGCAGCTCGAAGGTGGCGATGTGAGCCTGGCTGTGCGTGATACTGGATCCGGCATTGAGCCGGCCGCGGCGCACGACCTGTTCAAGGCATTCGTCACCACCAAGGCGAACGGTATGGGCATGGGATTGTCGATCTGCAAATCGATCATCGAGGCGCATGGCGGCAGGATCTGGGCGGACGCCGATGCGACACGCGGCGCCGTCTTCCGGTTCACTCTGCCCGTGCAGCCGGGCGGAGCCTGATCGGATGTCGCCAAAGATGCATCTCGGCTTCGACATCTCCTACATCCACATGGATGGCCGCTGGCGCATGCCACATGCCTGGGCCGGAGGTGCGTATCCCGACATCACCCTGTTCGAGGAGATCGCCCGCATCGCCGAACGCGGCAGGCTCGACATGATCTTCTCCGGCGATGGCACCGGCATTCCCAGTACCTGGCGCAACTCGCGCGACGCCGCCGTGCAGTGGGGCATCTCCTGGCCGCGCCAGGAGATGAGTCCGATCATGACCGCCATGTCACGGGTGACGGAGCATCTCGGCTTCGGCGTCACCTACTCGACGACATTCATGCATCCCTATTACCTTGCCCGGCTGCTCAACTCGCTGGACCATGTCACCGGCGGCAGGATCGCGTTCAACGTCATCACCTCCACACGCCGCTCGGACTTCGACAATTACGGCTTCGACGACATCATGGACCACGACGCGCGCTACGATCGGATGGAGGAATTCATCGACGTCTGCCGTGCATTGTGGGACAGCGTCGAGCCGGACGCGATGATCTGGGACCATGCCACCGGCATCGTCGGCGACCCTACAAAGGTGCATACGGTCGAGCATGCCGGCCGGTACTTCAAGACAAGCGGCCCGCTGAACACGCCGCCGTCGCCGCAGGGACGGCCGGTGCTGCTTCAGGCCGGCGGTTCGGCACGCGGTATCCGGGCCGCTGCCTACGTGGCCGATATGGCGTTCGGTGCCGACATGCCGCTTGAGCTGCAGATCCGCCAGCGTGCCGCGCTGGATCGCGAACTCACAGCATTAGGCCGCGATCCGGCGAAGGTCGGGATCATGTGGCAGCAGCCATTGGTGGTGGCGGAGACGGAGCAGGAGGCGCAGGCGCAACGTGACCGGTTGCTGACAATGGTCCCCGAGGAAGGCATCGGCGTCTATCTTTCGCACAACACCGGCTACGATTTTTCCACGCTGCCGCAGCGCTTCACGCTGGGAGGGCTGCATGCCGAGATCATCGCCAGCCATGCCTCGCCGGTGGGCTTCGTGCGTGAACTCGCGCATCGGCTCGGCAGCGACACCGAGATCACCCGCGAGGAATTCTTCGACCACGGACTGTGCTTTGCCACCGGTTACGACCGCACGCTTGCCGGCACGGCAGCGCAGGTCGCCGACACGCTGGAGACCGTGTTCGATGCGACCGGCAGCCGCGGCGGCTTCATGCTCGGCCACGTCGTATCGATGCCGCACGACCTGATGAACATCGTCGATCTTCTGGTGCCAGAATTGCAGCGCCGCGGCCGCTTCCGCCGCGAGTACGCTGGCAAGACACTGCGTGACAATCTATTCGAGGACTGAACTCCGCAAGAACACAAGACGGATGGCATAGTTTTGCAAGAAACCACTCCATGCTCGACGGCTGATTGCGGGACGCCGCCGAGCATGGAGACAGCGCATGAAGATTGATCTTTCCGGCAAGACCGCATTGGTGACCGGCTCAACGCTGGGCATCGGGCGGGCCATTGCGAAAGGCCTGGCGGAAGCGGGTGCGGACGTTGTCATCAACGGGCGAACCCAGGGCCAGGTCGATGCCGCAGTCGGCAAGTTCGACGGCATGGGCTTTCGTGTGCGGGGCATTGCCGCCGATGTTTCCACCGCCGGCGAATGCAGCGCACTGGTGGCGAAGCTTCCCAAGGTGGACATCCTGGTCAACAGCGCCGGCATATTCGAGCCGAAGGACTTCTTCGAGATCCCCGACGCGGACTGGACCCGCTTCTTCGAGCTCAATGTCATGTCCGGGGTGCGGCTTTCGCGCGCCTACCTGCAGGGCATGATCGATCGCAACTGGGGCCGCATCATCTTCATCTCATCGGAGTCAGCCCTGAACATCCCGACCGAGATGATACACTACGGCATGACCAAGACAGCCCAGCTTTCGATCGCGCGTGGCCTCGCGCAACTGGCGCGCGGCACCGGTGTCACCGTCAACGCCGTGCTGCCCGGGCCGACGCTGACCGAGGGGGTCGAGGCCATGCTCAACGATCTCGCCAGGCAGAATGGCCAGTCGGTGGAGGCGGCGGCGGCAGACTACATCAGGCAGTACCGTCCCTCCTCGCTGCTGCAGCGCTTCGCACGCCCGGAGGAGATCGCCAACATGGTGACCTATGTCGCCTCGAAGGAGGCTTCGGCCACCACGGGCGCTGCGCTGCGTGCCGAAGGCGGGATCATCAACACGATCGCCTGAAGGCCACCGCTTCGCGACGCGGGACGAGTGGTGCATAAGGTCGCCATGGCACAGCGTCCCGTCATCGGCGTCACCCTCGATTCCGAGCAGCCCGGCGGCTACTCGAAATACCCCTGGTATGCGATCCGCCAGAACTATGCCGACGCGATCATCGCCGCCGGCGGCCTCCCGATCGCCCTGCCACACGATGCGACCCTGGCACAGGCCTACCTGGACCGCATCGATGCGCTTGTCGTCACCGGCGGCGCGTTCGACGTGCACCCCTCGCTGTATGGCGAGGCCGACATGCACGCCACCGTCACGTTGAAGGAGAACCGCACCGACGCCGAACTCGCCCTGACCCGCGGCGCGCTGGAGCGCGACATGCCAGTGCTGGGCATCTGCGGCGGCGAGCAGCTCCTGGCGGTGGCGCTCGGCGGCACGCTGATCCAGCACATCCCGGATGCGATCGCCGACGCCCTGGAGCACGAGCAGCCCAACCCTCGCCACGAACCCGGCCACGCCGTCAGCGTCCGCACCGGCACGCTGCTGCACCGTATCGTCGGCACCACCGAGATGCGGGTGAACTCCGCGCATCACCAGGCGGTGCGCGATGCCGGCCCGCACGCCGTGGTCAACGCGCTCTCCCCTGACAGCGTGATCGAGGGCGTGGAAGACGCGCGTTACCGGTTCTGCCTCGGCGTGCAGTGGCACCCCGAGTTCTTCATCGATCCCGGCGACCGCCGCATCTTCGACGCCCTGATCGCCGCCTGCGCCAAGTGACCGAAGGCGCGAGCGGAGAGCGTATCGCGAAATGGCTCGCACGCGCCGGCGTGGTCAGCCGCCGCGATGCGGAAAAGCTGATCGCCGAGGGCAAGGTTCGCCTCAACAATACCCAGGTGACCCACCCTGCCACGTTCGTCGCCGCGGACGACCTGGTGGTGGTGAACGGTGCCGTGGTCGAACCGCCGGAGCGCTCGCGGCTGTGGCGCTACCACAAGCCGGTGGGCCTGGTGACCACGCACCGTGACCCGCAAGGCCGTCCCACAGTCTTCGAGAAGCTGCCGCCCGCCATTCCTCGCGTCATCAGTGTCGGCCGGCTGGACCTGACCAGCGAGGGCCTGCTGCTGCTGACCAATGACGGCGGGCTGGCGCGGCAGCTGGAACTCCCCGCCACCGGCTGGCTGCGCCGCTACCGGGTGCGGGTCCACGGCTTCCCCGACCAGCGCCGGCTGACAGCCTTGAGCAAGGGTGTCACCATCGACGGCGTCGCCTACGGGCCGATCGATGCCGGCCTGGACTCGCGCAAGGGCGACAACGCCTGGCTCACGGTCAGCCTGCGCGAGGGGCGTAACCGCGAGGTGCGGCGCGTGATGACGCATCTGGGGCTGACGGTGACCCGGCTGATCCGCATCGCCTACGGGCCGTTCCAGCTTGGCACGCTGCCGCGCGGCGCGGTGGAGGAAGTGCCGGCCCGTGTCCTCCGCGACCAGTTGCCGCCGGCGAGGATCGCGTCGGACAGCGCCGCCACCGGCCCGCGCGCCTGACGGGTGGCGCCCAGCACGACGAACTCGACATCCCCGAGATCCGGCAGCCGGTAGGCGGCAGGCATCTCGGTCAGCCCCTCCGGCACCAGGCCGCCGGCGTGCACCGTGACGCCGAGGCCGGCCAGGGCCGCGGCGCGCAGGCCGCTGAGACTGCTGCTGGAGCAGACGATGCGCCACGGGCGCCCGACGCGCTCCAATGTCTCCAACGCGGCCGACCGCGTGATGCTGGGCGGCGTATACAGGATCAGCGGCAGCGGCTGGTCCGGCTCGATCCGTGCCGCGTCGGTGCCGATCCAGATGAGGCGATCGCGCCATACCACCCGGCCACGGTCATCGTCCGCACGCCGCTTGCACAACACCAGGTCGAGGTCGCCGGCATCCAGCATCTGGTACAGCCCGGCGCTCTTGTCGACGGTCAGCGCCAGGTCCACCAGCGGGTGCGACCGCACAAAGTCGGCCAGCACTTCGGGAAGGCGGGACGTCACGAAATCCTCGGAGGCGCCGAACCGGACGCGGCCGCGAAGCTGGGAGCCGGCGAAATAGCGGCGGGCGCGTTCGTTGGCTTCAAGGATGGAGCGGGCAAAGCCTTCCATGGCCTCGCCGTCGGCGGTGGGCACCACCGAGTGCGTATCGCGCACGAACAGCCGCCGGCCAGACTCCTGCTCCAGCTTGCGGATGTGCTGGCTGATGGTGGATTGGCGGAGGTTCAGGCGGCGGCCTGCTTCGCTGAAGCTGCGGGCCTGGGCGACAGCAAGGAAGCTTTCCAACAGGACCGGGTCGAGCATGCCGTCCGCTTATCACGTCTTGTGATGACAATAAGACGATTGAGCGTAGTTCACAATAACAGAGTGCCGCGCGATAAACCGCGCCATGAGGACTTTGCTCTCCCGCCTGTCGATCGATCCGTACATCGCCAGCATCATAGGGATGGTGGTGGTGGCATCGGTGCTGCCTGCCCAGGGCGTTGGCCTGACCCTGGCCAGCGGCGCCGGCACGGCTGCCATTGCCTTGATGTTCTTCCTGCAGGGTGCGCGGTTGTCGCCGCAGGCGGCGCTGGCCGGCGCGCGGCATTGGCGCCTGCATGCCATGGTGCTGGGCAGCACCTTCCTGATCTTCCCGGCGATCGGGCTGACCCTGCACGCACTGGCGCCGAAGCTGCTGACGGCGCCGCTGTGGGCCGGGTTGCTGATGCTGTGCCTGCTGCCCTCCACCGTGCAGTCCTCGATCGCGTTCACCTCGATCGCGCGCGGCAACGTCGCGGCGGCTTTGTGCGCAGCGACGGCGTCCAACCTGTTCGGCATCCTGTTGACGCCGCTGCTCGCCGGGCTGCTGCTGAGCGCGCATGGCGGGTTCTCGGTGCGTGCGGTGGGCGACATCGTGGTGCAACTGCTGCTGCCGTTCATCGCCGGCCAGCTTGCCAGGCGCTGGATCGGCGCGTGGGTCCGCGACCACAAGGCCATCGGCATGATGGTCGATCGGGGCTCCATCCTGCTGATCGTCTATGTCGCGTTCAGCGAAGGCGTGACGCACGGTATCTGGCACCAGGTCGACGCGGCACAGCTTGGCGTGCTGCTGCTGCTGGACGCGGCGCTGCTGGGTGCGGTGCTGCTGGCCACCAGCCTCGGCAGCCGGCTGCTCGGCTTCGACCGCGCCGACCAGATCACCATCGTGTTCTGCGGTTCGAAGAAGAGCCTGGCGAGCGGCCTGCCGATGGCGAGCGTACTGTTCGCCGGCCAGTCAGTCGGGCTGATCGTGCTGCCGCTGATGCTGTTCCATCAGATCCAGCTGATGGTGTGCGCGGCCCTGGCGCGGCGCTGGGCGGCGGAACCGGCGGCCAATGCCGTCGTTGGCCGCCGGCGCACGCTGCACACGATATGACGGATGCCGCTGTTCAGCTCAGATCTGTTCGCTTTTCAGGAACTCGATCACTTCGCCATTCGGACCGGTGATGAAGGCAATCTGAACTTCGGCCGGCGGCTCGCCACCAAGCTGCCTCGTGCCTGGCGCAATCCGCGACACGGCTCCTGCTGCCAGCGCCCTGGCATAGGCCGCATCCACATCCGCAACGCGGAAGCAGAAATGCAGCAGCGCGCCTTCCGTCGGTTCCTCATCAGGGCGGCGACGGCGCCCCTCCGATTGAACGGTGGACCCTGACCCGAACACCTCGATGAAGCGGCCGTC
>DATJJM010000117.1:0-27764 GCA_035492535.1 Acetobacteraceae bacterium
TCGCCGGCGAGCATGGCGGGCAGTTCGGCCCGCTGGATGGCAACCGGGAGTTGAATCCGGCTGGCCTGTTTCTGCAGTCGCGGCCTGCCACGATCTATGCGGGCTCAAATGAAATCCAGCGCAACATCCTAGCAAAGAACGTTCTGGAACTTCCAGGATAGAAAGATTGACGCTGGGGCAAACCGGCGTCATATCGTCACGTTTGAAAGCAAGTGCCGGGGCGTCGACCCCGCCGAAGGGAGGGACGCCGACTGTGGAAGACGCGGCACGCCTGCTGCAACTCGTGGTCAACGGTGCCGCTGCCGGCTGTATCTACGGCCTGATCGCTCTCGGGTTCGTCTTGATCTACAAGGCGACCGAGATGATCAATTTCGCCCAGGGCGACATCATGATGCTGGGCGGCTTTGTCGCGTTCAGCCTGATTGCACACTTTGGGTTGAACTACTGGATTGGTTCGCTACTCGCCATTGCCATCATCGCCGCGTTCGGCTTCGCATTGGATGCGATCATTCTGCGACGAGTCATCGGCCAGCCGCAGTTTGCCGTGGTGATGCTGACGCTGGGGCTGGGCTTCATTTTCCGGGCTTATGCCGGGATCACCTGGGGCTACGATTCCGTCGGATTCAATACGCCGTTCACCAACAAGACGGTCAATCTGAACGGCATGGTGCTGGGCCTGGACAACATATCGATCATCGTCGGCACGGTGCTGCTGTGCGGCGTGCTGTATGTCTTCTTCAGCCGCACGCGGCTGGGTGTCGCGATGCAGGCGTCGTCGCAGAACCAGTTGGCGGCGTATTACATGGGGATCCCGGTGCGCACGGTGTTCTCGCTGATCTGGGCGATCAGCGCCGGTGTCGCCGCGGTGGCGGGCATCCTGCTGTCACCGGTGTCGATGATCGACGTGAACATGGGTTTCCTCGGCATCAAGGCTTTTGCGGCTGCGGTGCTGGGAGGGTTCGGCAGTATTCCGGGCGCGCTGGTGGGTGGCGTGGTGATCGGCATCGTCGAGCAGCTGGCGGGCTACTTCCTGCCCGCGGGCTTCCAGGAAGTGACGTCGAACGTGGTGCTGCTGGCGACGCTGATTCTGCGGCCGCAGGGCCTGTTCGCGGAAAGCATGGGCAAGCGGGTGTAACGCATGCGCTACGTCTTCCGCACCGACTATCGGCAAGACACCCTCCTGTGGCGTCACCGCGGCGACCTGTTCTGGTACGGGCTGCTGGGCATCGTGTTGTTGTTGTTCCCGAAATTGCTGGGCGAGTTCTATGTCGGCGAGATGGGTGGCGTGTTCATCTTCGCCATCGCCGGCGTGGGCATGATGCTGCTGGCCGGCTATACCGGCCTCGTCAGCCTTGGCAATGCGGCTTTCCTCGGTATCGGTGCGTACACCAACTCGATCCTGCTGGCGCACAATGTCCCGTTCCTGATTTCATTGCCGGTGGCCGGGCTGTTCACGGCGCTGTTCGGCATCGCCATCGGTCTGCCGACATTGCGGATGAGCGGGCTCTACCTGGCGATCGCCACGCTTGCGTTCGGCAGTATCGTCGGCACGGTCTTCCAGAAGTGGGATGCGGTGACCGGTGGGTTCGACGGTTTCTCGGTCCCGACGCCGTATGTGTTTGGCATTCCGATCGAAACGGCAACCGGCATCTACTATGTGTCGCTGGCCGTGCTGGTGTTCGTGCTGTGGCTCAGTGCGAACCTGCTGCGCAGCCCGCTTGGCCGGGCCATGGTCGCGATCCGTGACAGCGAGATTTCGGCGCAGAGCATGGGCATCCATCTGGCGCGGTACAAGGCATTCGCGTTCGCGATCAGCGCCGGCATTACCGGCCTCGCCGGTGCACTGTTCGCGCATTACGTACACTTCCTGGCGCCTGATTCATTCGACGTGCTGCTGTCGGTGCAGTTCGTGACCATCGTGTTCGTCGGCGGCCTGGGTTCGCTGCACGGCGCCGTGCTGGGCGCGATCTTCGTGCGCCTGCTGCCGCAGTTCATTGCCATCATCCGCGATGATCTGCCGTTCGGTATCGGGCGCATGCCTGGCCTGGAGCCATCGTTGTATGGGCTGGTCCTGGTGGTCGTGATCCTGTTCGAGCCGGGGGGCATCTGGGGCCGCTGGCTCAAGATAAAGCACTGGTTCCAGGCCTATCCGCTGAAGCGCCGTGCCGTGTTCCGACGGCAGAAGAGTTATGCGCGCTCGGAGCGGCTGCGATGATCATGTTCCGGGCAGAGGAGATCGCCGTTCGCTTCGGTGGTATCCGCGCCGTCGATGCCGTCAGCTTCGACGTCGAGCAGGGCGAGGTGTTCTCGATCATCGGCCCGAACGGCGCCGGCAAGACGACGATATTCAACCTGATCAGCCGGATCTATCAGCCGACATCGGGCCGGCTGTTCCTGGAAGATCGGGACATCACCAACGTACCGCCCTACCATATTGCCGGCCTGGGCATCGCGCGCACGTTCCAGAACATCGAGTTGTTCCCACAAGCGACGCTGCTGCAGAACCTGCTGATCGGCCGGCATTGCCACTCCACTGTTGGCGTGATCCCGCAGCTCGTGTTCCTGCCGAGCGTCCGCCGCGCGGAGCTGAAGCATCGCCAGAAGGTCGAGGAAGTGATCGCATTCCTAGGCCTGGAACGCTACCGTGACACGCTGATCGCCAATCTGCCTTATGGCGTGCGCAAGGTGGTGGAGCTTGGCCGTGCGCTTTGTATCGAGCCGAAGCTGCTGCTGCTGGACGAACCTTCTTCGGGCCTGAACGTCGAGGAGACGGAAGGCATGGGGTTCTGGATCGAGGACATCAAGAAGGACCTCGGTATCACGGTGATCATGGTCGAACACGACATGAACCTGGTGCGAATGGTGTCGGATCGTGTGATGGCGCTGAATTACGGCAAGGTGATTGCACTCGGTACGCCTGACGACGTGCAGAACCATCCCGAGGTGGTGCGCGCCTATATCGGGGGCGAGGTATGAACGCACCGTTGCTAGACGTCACCGGCATCGAGACATTCTACGGGCCGATCCAGGCGATCCGCGGCGTCAGCCTGCAAGTGGAACCGGGCCAGATCGTCACTGTGCTGGGTGCGAATGGCGCTGGCAAAACCACGGTCCTGCGCACGATTTCCGGCGTGCTGGATCCGGAACGCGGCTCGGTGCGGTTCGAGGGCCGCGAGATCGCGAATATGCCGCCCGACAGGGTGATGCGGCTTGGTATCTGCCACGTTCCCGAGGGCCGTGAGACATTCCCCTTCCTGACCGTACGCGAAAACCTGCTGATGGGTGCCTACACGCGTCATGACAAGGACGAGGTGCACCGCGACCTGGAGCTTTGCTATTCCTACTTCCCTGTCCTGAAGGAACGCGCGCATCAGAACGCCGGCCTGCTGTCAGGCGGTGAACAGCAGATGCTGGCCATCAGCCGGGCGCTGATGGGACGCCCGAAGCTGCTGCTGCTAGACGAGCCGTCGCTTGGCCTGTCGCCACTGCTGGTGACCCAGATCTTCCGGATCATCCGGCGCATCAACGAGGAGCAGGGCGTCGCCATACTGCTGGTAGAGCAGAACGCGCACATGGCGCTGCGCACGGCGCAGTTCGGCTATGTGCTGGAAGTCGGTCGCATCGTGCTGGCCGATGACTGCAACAGCCTGATGCAGACAGACGCGATCAAGGAATTCTATCTCGGCCAGAAAGAGGCCGGGATCCGTGGACAGCGACGGTACAAGAGGAAGCGGCTGTGGCACTGACAATCCCTGCGCTGTTGGCCGAACGCATTGCCGCACATGGCAACCAGACGGTCCTGCGCAAGAAGTACCGTGGCATCTGGCAGGCAGAGACCTGGTCGCAGCTCGGCACGCATGTGCGCGAGATCGCCAAAGGCCTTGCGTCCATCAGTTTCGAGCAGGGGGATGTTGCGTGCGTGCTGGCAGAGACGCGGCCGGACTGCGTCTACATCGATCTGGGGATCATCGAAGCCGGCGGCGTGAGTGGTGCGATCAATCCGGCAACTGAACCGGACGCGCTGGGCGACATGCTGCAACAGGCAAACTGCCGTGTGCTGTTTGTCGAGAACGAGGAGCAGCTCGACAAGGCGCTGGCGGTGCGTGACCGCTGCCGGACGCTCAAGCATATCATCGTTCTCGACATGAAGGGCCTGCGCGACTTCGCCGATCCGATGTGCCAAAGCCTTCAGCGCTTTGTTGCGAGCGATAGTGCGCCGGTGAGCAGGACCATCACCGAGGACAAGCCAGCTGTGCTCCTGTTCCCGCAGCTACGGGTTCTCACGCATGGCGATGCGTTGCACATGGTGGCCCACGCCAGGTCACTCCTGAAGCCGATTGCGGGGGATGAGCGCCTGGCGCTGCTGCCGATGTGCCACGCGATGGAACGCGTGCTTGGGCTGTACCTATCGCTCGAGGTGCGTGCGATCTCCAACTACCTGGAGAGTCCCGACACGGTGATCGAGAACCTCCAGGAGGTCCAGCCGACATTGCTCGGCGCCGATCCTGCGATCTGGCAGCTCCTGTATCTACGTGCGACGACGGCCGCCAAGGCTGCGACACCGCTGCAGCGAAGCCTGTACCGCTGGGCGATCGGCTCGGGCGGCGCGCTGCTCGCGCGCGTGGGCGTGCTGGGCGCTGTGCGCCGCGAACTCGGACTGAGCCGGTTGCGCCGCGCCTATATCGGTTCGGCGCCGCTACCTCTGGAAATCGAGCAATGGGCACGCGCGCTCGGCGTCACCATTCAGCAAATCGATGGACAGGCGACACACGGGATCTCGGTGGATGCCCGCTATCGTGCGCTGATGGAAGAAGCCTACGGTACTTGAGGGAGGGAACGACCGATGCGTAACAAGCTGTTGGCGTTGGCATGTGCTGTCGCGCTGGTGTCGCCTGCCATGGCGGCCGATACGGTCCGCGGCGTCACCAATGACGAGATCCTGGTTGGCACCTATACCGATCTGTCCGGCGTGACCGCGATGTGGGGCGTCAACAACTCCAATGCCTGGCGCATGGTATTCGAGGAGACGAACGCGGCAGGCGGCATCAATGGCCGCAAGATCAAGTACATCCTGGAGGACAACCAATACCAGGTGCCGCGCTCGGTCCAGGCGGCCAACAAGCTGATCAACAAGGACGGTGTGTTCATCATGGTTGCCGATGGCGGCACGCCGATGAACAACGCGACGATGCCGATGCAGTTGGCTGCGGGCATTCCCAACGTGTTTCCGCTGACCTCGGCGCGTTCGATGTACGAGCCGCTGAATCATCTGAAGTTCGGCCTGGCTTCATCGTATTACGACCAGATACGTTCCGGCGTGAAGATATTCGTCGAGCAACACGGAAAGAAGACGGTATGCGCGATGTCGCAGGATACCGATTTTGGCCGCGACATCATGGATGGCGTGCGCGACCAGTTGAAGGCGCAGAACCTGACATTGGCGGCGGAGACGCTGCACAAGCCGACGGACACCGACTTCAGTGCAGCAGTGGCCAAGTTGCGCGATGCCAACTGCGACCTGATCGTGGTGGGCGGCATCGTGCGCGACTCGGTGCAGATCATCTCGGCCGTGCGGAAGACCGGGTGGAAGGTCGACATGCTTGGCCAGGCTGCGAGCTATGACGAGGCAGTGGCGGAAGTGCCGGGCGGGGTGACCGAGGGTTTCTATTCGATGACGCCGGTGCTGTTCGTTGCGGCCAGCAGCGAAAACCCCGCCATCGCGAAATTCGCCGCAGACTACAAGAAGGAGTTCGGCAAGGAGCCGAACTTTGCCGCGCAGATCGGCTATACCGGCGCGCAGCTGGTGGTGCTGGCGCTGAAGAATGCCGGCAAGGACCTGACGGCGGACAGCTTTGTCTCGGGCTTGGAGAGCATCAAGGACTGGCACGACATCTTTGGCTCGCCGGCGATGAGCTTCAGCCCCACCAAGCACCAGGGATCGAACGAGTCATTCCTGTGCGTGGTGAAGGGTGGCAAGTGGATGCCGGTCAGCATGACGCCAGTGGGGTACTGAGTTCAGAGCGCCTCCACCTCCAGCGGGAACAGGCTGTCGGTGTCCTGCGTCCGCAGGAGGTGGTAGACGTTGAACCGATACGCCGGTCCCAATGAGACCTCGGGCGGCGTGAACGGGAAGGCGAGATTGCCGGCGGTCGAGAGCCGCCCGGCATAGCCATGATGCAGCAGATACTGCTTCAGTGTGCGGACCACTTCGGCGGCGCGCTCCGCGGTTGGCGCGATGCATTCTCCCATCACGAACACCTCGTTGGGCATCGCTTCCCCGGGCGGAGCCGCCATGCGCACGCCGTCCACGCCATAGACGCGGAAACGCAGCGTGTAGTCTTCCGGGGTGTCCTCGCACACCAGGTCGCGCACCACTGTCGCAACCGCCGGCAGGATTTCGCGATGCTGCGCGATGAAGCGCGGATCGGCCGCGCCAGCCAGCAGCACTGCGCGCTCGCCAAGCTTGCGGGCGCCTTCGATCTTTACGCATGGCTCGGTTGAGTCGTGCCACGCAGCGCCGGTGACGCGACACCGCCTATCATCCACCGCCGCGTAATCGGCGGCACTGAGATCGAGCCGGCCCTCCGGCTCGTACACCGTGAATGGATCGGCCTGTTCGTACAGGCTGTGCGCAGCGACCGAGACGGGCGTGGCGCGGCGCTGCTCCGCCATGCTCTCCAGCACGAAGGCATCGTCATCGAGAGTGGCGAGGATCGAATCGCGTCCGCCCGGCAGGCAGCACAGCGAGGCACATTCGATGATCTTTGCCATGTGCACGGAGAGGCCCATCGGGAAGCCGAGCATCGTCGGCAGCGAGGCGAAGATCGCGGTGTCGCAGGCACGGCCGGCGATGAGCACGTCGATGTCCTCGGCGAGCGCGCGGCGGACCGGGCCCATGCCCATCTGGCCGACGATTTGGGCTGCCTCGGTGACTTCTTCTTCGGTGAGCGAGGGCATGTCGTCGATGCCGATGACGGCGCCGGCGCGCACCGACGCGCGCAGCATGTCGCGCGAGAGATCGGCGCGCAGTGCGCCGAGGCGGAAATGCAGGCCCTCGGCGCGCGCGATCTCACGGATGATGGCGAGCGTCGCATCGAGATGCGGCGCGGCCCCGGCAGAGCCCGCGGAGCCGATCACCAGCGGCACATCGATCGATCGCGCACCGAGCAGGACCTTGCGCAGGTCGCGTCGTGTCGCGGCGGGCGAGGTCGCCATCTCGCCTTTGCCTAGATAGGTGGGGCCGATGTCGATGGAGCCCATGTCGCAGCCGATCAGATCCGGCTTGCGCGCGAGGCCGGCGTTGAAGGCAGGCGTGGGGATGCCGTAGCCGAGCTGCCCGGATGCGCCGAGGAAGCGCATCGGCCGTCGCGCGCGGCGCAGTTCATCGAGGATGCGGCCGGACGCGCTCATATTTCGACCCCCAGCATCGGCGCGTGCTGTTGCGCGCCGTAGACATCGCGATCGCCCGGATCGCCGGCCATGATCGGCCGTGCCAGCACGATCTTGATCGCGCGTCCCACCGGATAGGGGATCACCGTCACATCGTCCGGCGGCAGGCCATACAGCGTGCCGATCTTCTCGCGGCTGAGGGAAGGCGATTGCGCGACGCGCTGATAGTCGGCGTCGGTGGCGAACATCAGGTCCAGCGTGAGGCGCCGGGGCCCGGCGTTCTTGCTGCGGATCACCTGCGCGATATCGGATAGTTTCATTGGAAACGCCTTTGCAGGAACGCCAGGATGTCCGATGCACAACGATCCGGCACAATGTCGCAGATGTTGTGCGGCAGGCCGTCGTAGGCGATCAGCTCGCAGTCGGGAATCTTGGCACGCATGATCTCGTAGTTCTGCGTGCTGCCAACGGTTTCCGCGCCTGGCATCACCAGCAGCGTGGGACACTTGATGCGCGGCAGGTCGTCAGCCCACCACAGCGTGGTCATCAGGCCGACGAAGCGGCCGATATAGGCGGTGTCGTTCTTCGCGGCTTCGTCCAGGAACCACTCGACATGGCCCTGGTCGTGGCCATGGGGGAAGCGGTCCTCGATGGTCGCGGCGAGGAACTGGCGCAGCCCTTCCCTGGCGACACGCGGCAACCAGGTGTGGGCCTGGCTGTTCTTGAGGCCGGGTGTCGAGCCGAATAGCATCAGGCTGCGCACGCGTTCCGGCGACTGCATCGCGAGATTCTGTGCCAGGTAGCCGCCGGCTGAGTTGCCGACTATATGCACTGCGCCGCAGTTGAGATGATCGAGCAGTTCGCGCACGTCCTGCACCAGGCGATCCATCGACAACGGGGGCTCGGTCGGCGGCACCTGGGATTCGCCGTGGCCGCGCAGATCCATCCGGATGACACGATAATGCCGGCACAGTGGCGGCACGGCGGCGTACCAGCGCTTGGACGAGCCCATCGCCGCGTGCAGCAACAGCAGTGTCTGCGGTGGACGCCAGGGGTCGGTGAAGTCGTCGATTGTATAGGCGATGCGATTGCCGTCGCTGGCGATGAAGGATGTGCTCATGGCCGGTGCAGCTCCGCCCTGGGCCGGGTCATGGTGCGCCGGCCTCGCTTGAATACGGCGAGTGGCGGGGTGATCTCCGCGACTGCCTGCTCGGGTGACGTTGCATCGAGCACCACCAGATCCGCGGGGTTGCCGACCTTGATGCCGTAATCGCGCAGGTTCATCAGCCGCGCTGAACGCTCGGTCAGCATAGCGAAGCACTCGCGCAACTGCGGCTGGGTGCCGATCTGGCAGACATTGGCCTGGAGGTTGGCCATGCGCAGCAGCGAGGCATCGCCAAAGGGAGTGAACGGGTTCAGCACGTTGTTGGTGGACAGCGAGCAGTTGACGCCGCATTCGACCAGCAGGTTCACGTCGGCGATGCCGCGCCGCACGCTGTATTCCTGGTCGCGACCCATCATGAACAGCTCTGTCGCGGGCAGTACGGTGACGGCGACGCCGGCATTGGCGATGCGCTTCGCCAGCGCGCGCAGATCGGCGAGCGGCATGGTGGAGAGCTTGCACATGTGGCCTGCCGCCACGCGACCGCCGAGGCCGTATTTTTCGGTCAGTTCGCAGACCAGGTGGATGTCCATCGCCTCGGGCGAATTACCAGAGTCGAGATGCATGTCGATGTCGACATCGAACTCGCGCGCCAGATCGAATATGCGGCGCAGGTGGGTGGCATGGTCCGGATCATAGTTGGGTGCGGCGCCGATCACCTTGGCGCCGCGCTTCAGGCCTTCCACCAGCAACTGGTCGGAGCGCGGATTGTCGGTCAGGCTTTCCTGCGGGAAGACACAGACCTCGATGTCGATCGCCCAGGCATAGTCGCGGCGCAACTGTTCGATCGCCTCGAAGCTGCGCATCTCCACGCCGCCGTCCAGCTCGAGATGCGTGCGCATCCGTGTCGCGCCGTGCTTGATGCATTTTTCCAGCGTGCGGCTGGCGCGTTCGTAGACATCCTCGACGGTGAAGGTGTGCTTGACCGCAGCGACGCGTTCCATCGACCGGGCCTGGCGTCCTTCCGTAGGCGCGCAGCGATCGATGATGTTCGATTTGTCGAGATGGATATGCGTCTCGACGAACCCGCCGCACACCAGGGAGCCGCCTGCGTCGAACACCGGGCCCTCGGCGTGCAATGTCGGTTCGATCGCGGCGATACGCCCTTGCTCGAAGCCGATATCGACTGGAGGCGCGTCGGGCGCGTGGGACAGGCGGGCATTGCGGATGGTCAGGTCCATGCCGCGATGCTGGCGCGGCGCACGGACCGGCGCAACCCTATGGTACCCGCGGTATCACGTTCCAGATGTCCTGGGCGTACTCGCGGATCGCGCGGTCGGAGGAAAACCAGCCGACATGCGCGGTGTTCAGTACGCTGGAGCGCCACCAACCACGCTGGTCATGCCAGCGCGCCGACACTTCTCCCTGTTTCGCGGCATAGGCAGCGAAGTCGGCAGTGACCAGGAAATGGTCGTTGCCGCGCAGCTCGTCGATCAGCTCGCGAAAGCGATGGGGCTCATCGGGGGAAAACACGCCGTCGTAAATCGCATCCAGGGCCTGTTGCAACATTGGGAGCTCGGCGATCGTTTCTCGTGCGCCAGGGCCACGGTGGCGCCGCTCGTCGGCCGCCGCGGCGGTCAGGCCGAAGATGAAAATGTTGTCGTCGCCGACCCGCTCGCGGATTTCAACATTCGCGCCATCCAGCGTGCCGATGGTCAGGGCGCCATTCAGCGCCAGCTTCATGTTGCCGGTACCGGAGGCTTCCATTCCCGCGGTCGATATCTGCTCGGACACGTCCGCGGCCGGAATGATCGTTTCCGCCAGGCTGACATTGTAGTCCGGAATGAATGCCACCTTCAGGAGGCCGCGGAGGGCCGGATCGTGGTTGACCACCTGCGCCACGTCGTTGATCAGCTTGATGATGAGCTTCGCGTGGCGATAGTTGGGGGCGGCCTTGCCGGCGAAGATCTTCACCCGCGGCACCCAATTGGACGTCGGCCGCGCCCGCATGTCGTTGTACAGCGCGATCGTCTCCAGGATGTTCAGCAATTGCCGCTTGTATTCATGGATGCGCTTGATCTGCACGTCGAACAACGCGTCGGGGTCGAGCTCGACGTCCATCCTGTCGGCCACGAGCTTTGCCAGCACCTGCTTGTTTCCGCGCCGGATCCGGTTAAGCCGTTGATGCACAGCGGTGTCGTCAGCGACGCCTGCGAACTCCGCCAGGGCATTGGCGTCGTCCAGCACCTTCGGCCCGATGACGTCGGTCAGCAGGCGGGTCAGCTGGGGATTGGCGGCGAACAGCCAGCGGCGGAAGGTGATGCCGTTGGTCTTGTTGACGATACGCTCCGGAAAAATCCGATGCAGGTCCCGGAACACGGTCTCGCGCATCAGGTTGGTATGCAGTTCGGAAACGCCATTGACTTTATGTGAACCGATGAACGCAAGCGAGCTCATCCGCACGCGGCGGCCAGCGTTGTCATCGATCAGCGACAAGACGGACAGCGGCGGCCCATCTGAGCGCGGCAATGCGCAAACGGTATCGAGATGCACCCGGTTGATCTGATACACAATCTGCATGTGGCGCGGCAGCAGCCGCTCCATGAGCGAGACCGGCCAGCTCTCCAGCGCCTCGGGCAGCAATGTGTGGTTGGTATAGGAAATCGTATCGGTCGTTATCTGCCACGCCTCGTCCCAGGGGATCTCGTGCAGATCAACCAGGATGCGCATCAACTCAGCGACCGCGATGGCCGGATGCGTATCGTTCAACTGGAACGATGCCTTGTCGGGCAGCGTGCGGATATCGCCGTTCTGCTGGCGCATGTGCCGGCCCACCGCGTCCTGCAAGGAGGCGGAGGTGAAGAAGAATTCCTGCCGAAGTCGCAACTCCTGGCCTGCCGGCGTCGCGTCACTGGGATAAAGCACCTGGGATATCGAGTTCGCGCGCGCTCGCTCTGCCTGTGCGCCGACATGGTCTCCGCGGTTGAACGCGTCCAGTTGCAGCATGTCGCTGGCCCACGCGGACCAGAGGCGCAAGGTATTGGCGAATTGTCCGCGCCAACCGATGATCGGTGTGTCGTAGGCGGCCGCCTGAACGATCTCGGCGGGATGCCAGATGAAGCGTGGCTCGCCGTTCGGCTTGAGTTGGGTTTCGACAGTACCGCCGAAACCGACCTGATGCGACGCGTCTGGCCGGGCAATTTCCCAAGGGTTGCCGAAGGTCAGCCAATTCTCCGGATATTCTATTTGCCAGCCCTCACGAATGCCCTGGCGGAACATGCCGTGGTTGTAGCGGATTCCGTAGCCGTGCGCGGCGATGCCCAGCGTCGCCATGCTTTCCATGAAGCAGGCGGCAAGTCGCCCGAGCCCGCCATTGCCCAACGCGGCGTCATGCTCGATGTCGCGCAACCTGTCGTAGCTGACGCCCAACTCGGCAAGCGCCGCCCGCATGCGATCGACCAGGCCCAGATTGTTCAGTGAATCATGCAGCAGCCGGCCGATGAGGAATTCCAGCGACAGATAATAGACGCGCTTGCTGCGCGAGACGTAGTTGTTGCGCGTTGACGCCATCCAGCGTTCCAGCGCGTGGTCGCGCACTGCGAGCGCGGTGGCCACAAACCAGTCGCGATCGGTGGCGACGATCGGGTCGCGACCGACCGAATATGTCAGCTTGGAGACGACGCTGTTGCGGAGTGCCGCGACGTCCTCGTCTTCTGCTGGGATCGGAATGCGTTCGGCGTCGGCACTGGAGATAAGGGCTGAACTCATGGTCAGGCCTTAGAACGAAGATCGGTAAGATTGGGTTAAGAGCTGATGATAGCGGGACGATTAATCTTAAGTTTGCAGGAACGAACTGACCTCCCGCAGGAATAAGTCCAGCCTGTCATGATGCACCCAGTGCCCGGCGCCCTCGACGCCCAGCACGCGCGCATCGCGGAAATAGGCGGCGCGGCCGTCCTCCTGAGGGTCTTTCGCCCAGCTCTCCTTGCCGTGGATCAGCAGGGTGGGACAGGTGATACGCGACCACAGCGACGCGATTTCGTCGCGCGTCATGTCATAGGGCGGCCAGACCCGAACGTAATTGTCGAACTTCCAGCTATAGGTGCCGTCTTCGTTCTGGTTGACCCCATGCTGCGTCAGATGGCGGGCCTGTTCGGCGGACAGATGTGGGTTTTCCTCCTGCATGCGCTGCAACGCCTCTTCAATGGAGGGGTAGCGCCGAGGTATCCGGCCCGACAGCGCGCGCGTCTCGTCGATCCATGCCCGCATTTTCTCGTCGATCGCGCGGCGCGGCTTCTCGCCCGGCTGGCGTGGCGGCGGACCGAGGCCTTCGATCACCACCAGCCGTCGCACCACTTCGGGATAGATGCCGGCGTAGCGCACGGCGATGTTGCCGCCCAGCGAATGCGCGATGATGGAGACCGAGGCGACCTCCTGCTGATGGATGAGCTGCGCCAGGTCGTAGATGTAGTTTGCCATCGTGTAGTGGCCGGACGCCGACCACGCGGAGTCGCCATGGCCGCGCAGGTCCGGGGCGATGATGTGGTAGTCATCACGCAGCGCCGCGGCCACCCAGTCCCAATTGCGGCAATGGTCGCGTCCGCCGTGCAGCAGGATCAGCGGCGGCGCGAATGCGTTGCCCCAGTCAACGTAGTGCAGCCGAAGGCGCTGGGAAAAGTAGATACGCGAGGTGGGACCGATACGGTGCAGGGCGAGGCTCCTGAAAGATTCGAACAGCATCAGGATCGGGTCATAAGCGGGCAAATTCAACTGGCCGGCTCGCAGCCGTGGCCGAAGCCGGTTAGTCTGCTCCGGCGATGAAGCTGGCAGTACTCCTGTTCGTGGCTTTACTCGGCGGTTGTGCGTCACTGACTGTCACCGACACAACCCCATTGACGCCGGCCGAACTGGCTCCGGCGGGAAGCATCGATATTTCCAAGGGTGGCTACCGGTTGTCCGAACTGGCGCCGCAACCAGGGTCCCATCCTGACCTGCTGGTGCTCGTCGCCATGTCAGGGGGCGGGAAGCGCTCGGCCTCGTTTGGCTATGGTGCGCTCAAAGGCATGCGCCAGGTGAGCGTGCCGTTCGCCGACGGTCCACAGCCGTTGCTGCGCGTTGTCGATGCGATCGCCGGTGTATCGGGCGGCAGCTTTCCGGCGGCGTATTACGGCCTGTATCGCGACCAGGCATTCGGGAATTTCGAGACGGATTTCCTCTATCGGGATACCGAGAGCTACATCTGGGGCATCTACCTGCTGCCGTGGAACTGGACCTGGATCAGCGACCCGCTTGTTGGCACCAACGACTTCATGGAGCGCGTCTATGACCGCACCATGTTCCACGGCGCGACGTTCGCCGATCTGGCGAAGCTTGGGCGTCCGATGGTCGGGATCGGCGCCACGGATATCGCCTATGGCAATCCTGTCCTGTTTACGCAGAATATGTTTGATCTGATCTGCTCCGATCTCGCGAAGTTCCCGGTGTCGCGCGCGGTTGCGGCTTCAAATGGATTCCCGGGACTGTTTTCACCGATCACGCTGACCAGTCATGCCGAGGATTGCCGTGGGCGCGAGCCGGGCTGGCTCAGCCACGTGACCGAGGCGCAACGCAATGATCCGCTGTCGCGGATTGGCGTCGAGGCGAAGCAGTCCGAACAGTACCTGGATCCCGAGAAGACTCGCTATCTGCACCTGGTCGATGGCGGAGTCTCGGACAACCTGGCGCTGCGTGCGGGGGCTACGGTGATGCAGAATATGGCCTTGTCCACCGACGAGATGCGAGCGCGCGGTGCTGATCGCGCGCGACGTATCCTGATCCTGAGCATCGATGGGCAGGGCACACAGGATTCCACAGTTGCGCAACGCCGGGCGGTCGGCGGTATTTTCTCGCTGTTCGGGCTGGTGTCCGGCGCGCAGATCGATCGCTACAACTTCGAGACGCTGAGCGCGGTGAACGATTTCGTGCATAGCCTTGCCGGCACTGTTGCCAAGGTTCGCTGTAGCCAAGGCAAGATTGTCGATGGCGCACGCTGCGACGATGTGCGCGCCATGCTGATCCATATTTCGCTGGCGGAGATGGTGCCGGGTCCGGAGAAGGACAAGCTGCTGGCGATTCCCACCGGGCTGAGCATTCCGCGTTCGGACGTGGATCAGCTGATCGCGGCGGGGGAAGCGGCGGTGACGGGATCCGCCGAACTGCGGGCGTTTCTGGCTGATTACCCGGCGTTGCCTATTGCGAGTGGCAAGGGCCGTTGACGCGGAGGCGGCGTTTGCTGGAGGCGGTCAGCCAAAGGAAGAAGGAACCGCAAAGGACGCAAGACACGCAAAGGGCGGCAGAGACTTACAGGGCCCGGACGATGCGCTTGATACCAACTCCCATTGTCGTCATGGCTGCCTTCGATCCGACGAGGATGGTTTCCAATCGCGTGTTCTGCGTGTTTTGCGGTTCCATTCTATTGTTCTACGTGAGTGACGGATGTTTCCTGTGCCAGTCGGTGCCGCGCTCATAGGCCGCTGCGACGCGGAGCACTGTGGCATCTTTGAAATAGCGGCCGACGAACTGCACCGATAGCGGCAGGCCGTTGCTGGAGACGCCCGACATCATGGCTACCGCCGGATGCCCGGTGACGTTGAACGGCGTGCGCGCCTGGCGCGGATAGGTGCGGGCGGTTTCCGCTGCATCCTCGATGCGGCTGGCGGGATCCATCGAGCTGGCGCAGATCAGCACGTCGCAGTCGCGGAATGCGTCCTCGACCGTGGCGATCATCTGCGCGCGCCGCCGTTGCGCTCCGACGTAATCGCCGGCGTTTATGAACGCGCCTGGCAGCAGCCGCTGACGCGACAATTGGCCGTAGTCGCCGGGTCGTTCGCGCAGCCAGGGCGCGTGGATCGACCAGGCCTCGCTGCACAGGATGACACGGTTCACCGCGGCGAATTCATTCAGCGAAGGCAGCGTGACGTTGCGCAGCTCGGCGCCTGCGGCCTGGAGCACGCGGGCGGCGTCTTCCAGGGCAGCGGTCACCTCGGGATGGGCTGGCTTGTCGGTCTCGTGGAAGTGGCGGACGAAGCCGATGCGCAGGTCGCGCACGCCGCGATCCAGCATGCGGCCGAAATGGCGTGCGGTTGATGGCGCGCTGCCCGGATCGGCCGGGTCGTGGCCGGCGATCGCGTCCAGCAGCAGGGCGTTGTCTGCCACCGTGCGCGTCATCGGTCCGACATGGTCCAGGGTGAACGACAGCGGGAACACGCCGCGCCGCGATACCAGTCCGTAGGTTGGCTTCAATCCCACAATACCGCAGCACGACGCTGGATTGCGCACCGAACCGCCGGTGTCGGTGCCGAGCGCCAACGGGAACAAGCCGGCGGATACGCCCGCGCCGGAACCAGAGGAGGAGCCGCCCGGATGATGGTCCGGGTTCCAGGGGTTGCGCGCCGGCGGAAATGGCAGGTCGAAACTCGGGCCACCGATGGCGAACTCATGGGTGGAGAGCTTGCCGACGACGATGGCGCCCGCCGCGCGGAGCTTCGACACCACCACCGAGTCGGCCTTCGCCACATTGTCCACGAGGATCTTCGAGTGGCACGTGGTCGGCAGGCCGGCGACATCGATGATGTCCTTGATGCCAATCGGCACGCCGTGCAGCGGGCCACGTACCCGGCCTTTGACGATCTCAGCCTCAGCGGCGCGCGCGGCGTCCATCGCGGCATCGGCATCGAGCCGGATGAAGGCATGCAGCTTCGGATCCAGGCGTTCGATGCGGGCCAGCAGCGCGGTCATCAACTCCACCGGCGAGAGCTTCCTGGTGGCAAAGGCGCGCGTGGCTTCGGCGGCGGTCAGCCAGTGAAGGTCGCTCATAGGCCGCTTCCCGCGCGCATCGGAGGCCACGGTTCGGCGGCCGGGTCCGCCGGATAGGCGATCCCGCCCTGATTGCCGAGCGCCTGTTCAGCGGCCATCGCCACGTCGTCGGGGAAGTCCGCCAGTGCCTTGCCCAGGCCGGCGGCCAGCGCCAGTTTCGCGATCAGCTCCTTGTCCATACACGCCTCCGTTCGTCTGGTCGCAATCATGCGATCAGCGAGGCGCCAGCGGAAGGCGGGAAAAAATGGGGAAGCCGGGAAAAAGGGGGCGGTGCGGGTTCGGGCCGCACCGCCCAAGGGGGTCGCGCCCGGGGGCGCGACATCGGGGAGGAAACAGGACACCGGCCAGAGCCGGTTCCGTATCTGCCACTATGCAGGCCAAATACTTATAAAACGGTAACGTGGGCGTACTCCTTGCGCGAATTAACCGTTCTAAATGATCACGATTTCACGAATCCGGAGCGCTCAATGACCTCATTGCCACTACGAACTGGTCCACTTGTTGGCCTGAAGGTGCTCGAGATCGGGCATTATATTGCGGCTCCGTTCTGTACGCGCGTCCTGGCGGACCTTGGTGCGGAAGTGATCAAGGTAGAGCCTCCGGGTGGCGATCCGTTTCGAGGGTGGGGAGCGGCGGTCGATGGACACTCGGTGTGGTTCAGCGTGCATGGGCGGAACAAACTCTCGGTCGTGCTGGATATGAAACGAGATCGGGAGACCTTTCTGAAGCTTGCCGCCCGGGCCGACGTACTGGTGGAGAACCTGCGGGCCGGCGGGCTGGAGCGGCTCAAGCTTGGGCCCGACGAACTGCACGAGGTCAATCCTCGCCTGGTAATCGCGCGGATCTCAGGCTACGGGCAGGACGGGCCATACCGCGACAAGCCGGCATTTGGCGCGATCGGCGAGGCGATGGGCGGGATCCGGCATCTGACCGCACACCCGGCGGGGAGCTCGGACCTGCCGCCGCCCCGGTGCGGGATTTCGATCAGTGACGACCTGGCGGGTCTTTATGCGGCGATCGGCCTGCTGTCGGCGCTGTGGCAGCGGGATGTCACGGGCACCGGGCGTGGTCGGGTGATCGACGTGAACCTGGTGGACAGCGTGTTCAGCCTGATGGAGGGCATGCTGCCGGAATACGCGATGGATGGGCGCGTGCGCCAGCCGGTGGGGGCGGCGATCGAGACGGCGGCGCCGACCAACACGTATCCTTGTGCCGATGGGAAGTGGCTGTGCATCGCGGGGAATTCGGACCTGATTTTTGCGCGATTGATGGCGGCGATCGGACGAGCGGACCTGGCAAGCGATCCGGCGTATTCCACCAACGCTTTGCGGTGTGCGAACCGGACAGCTCTGGATGAGGCGATTGCTGCATGGACGCGGATGCGGCCGGCGAAGGAGGCGGAGGAACGGCTGGAGGCGGCGGATGTGCCGTGCACGCGGCTGTTCGATATCGCGGATTGTGCCAATGACCCGCATTTCAGGGCGCGGGGATCGGTGCTGGAGGTGGCTGATCCGCTGATCGGCCGGACGCTGCATCCTGGTCCGGCGATCCGCATGGATGGTGAGGCGCCAGAGGCGGTGGTTGCCTGGCCGGGGCCAGCGGCGGGGGAGCACACGGACTATGTGCTGAGAGAATTGCTGCGGGGATAGCGGGGGTTCATGGATGTCTCATTGACCATCAGGTCCGCTGCGCCGGAAGACGAACCCGGTGTGATCGCGCTATGGCGCGCCTGCGATCTCGTCGCGAGCTACAACGATCCCGGCGCGGATTTCCGGTTCGCTCGGGCCGGCGCGTGTTCCGATGTGCTGGTTGGTGTGGATGATACCGACCGCATTTGCGGCAGCGTCATGGTCGGTCATGACGGTCACCGAGGCTGGCTGTACTATGTTGCTTCCGCGCCTGACGTACGGGGTGGCGGTGTCGGGCGGCAAATGGTGGAGGCAGCGGAGGGCTGGCTGCGCGAGAGGGGCGTGGTGAAAGCACAGCTCCTGGTGCGCGAGACGAACACCAAGGTCGTTTCGTTCTATGAGCGTCTTGGTTTTGAGGTCGCGCCGCGGGTGATCATGGGGAAGTGGTTGGGGCGAACGGGCTAGCCACGGGGTTTGCGGCCTCTCGTGACCGCGCTGCATCCCACATCAGGCGCGGATCGAACGTCTCGGCGGCGAACATGGTCAGGATCACCACACCACAGAAGGCCATGGCACCGATGCCGGGCTCGATCGTGATCACGTTGCCGAATTTCACGAGAGCGCCGAGCAATGCTTCCATGAATATGTCGATCATCGACCAGCGGCCGATCCAACGCACGGCGTGGTAAAGCCGCGTCCGGTCGCGCAGCCATGCCGTGCTGCCGAATTGTACGGTCACGAGCATGATCGACAAGCCGAGAAGCTTCATCATCGGCACTGCGATACTGGCGAAAAAGACCAGGGCGGCGAGTGGATACATGCGCGAGGAGATCAGTTCCTCGACGCCACCAAGGATGGTACTGGGTGCGCCGGCGCCGAGCTGCATCACTGTCAGCACCGGGTAATAATTGGCCGGCACATATAACACGGCGGCTGCGATCACGAGGGCCCAGGTGCGCGCCACGGCGTCTGGCTTGCGATGGTGGAGCGGCGAGTTACAGCGCGGACAATGCGGGTGTTCTTCGCGCGGCGCGCTCACCAACCGGCATGTCTCACAGCCGATGGGATCGGCGGCGAGAGCGGACGCTATTTCATCGTGCGCGTAACTATCCTTTGGGTCGAGGCGATCCCACACCGCCTCGCGATCCAATGCGCTGTCGGACCAGATCAGCACGATGGTCAGAGCCAGCAGTGCATAGACGCCGGCGTCCAGCGTGATATGTACGAGATCGCCGAGTTTCACGTAGGCCACGAACACGCCGAAGACGAATACCTCGATCATCGACCAGGGCCGCAGCTTCTCCGCCACCACGAAAATGCGCCGCAGATGTGCGGGTGGTGATGTTTCGCGGAGCCGGACCAGGACGTACAGCGTTCCAAGGAGTTTCCCGAACGGCGCCAGCACTGTCACAAACACAACAACCGCACCGAGTGGCGCCATATTGCGTTCGACCAGTTCCTCGGGCCCTGACAGCAGATAGGCGGTTTGGCCGATTCCCGCGGTCTCCACTCCCATCAGTGCTGCGGTGCACATGACGATGAGCAGGACCAGCGCGGCAAGCGTCAGGGCGATGCTGTGATCGAGCGGATGTGTCGTTGTCCGGTGGAGCGTGGTGGAGCAGCGATCGCAATACGCCATCATGCCACGGCTCATTGCCGGGACGGCTTGCAGCAGGCCGCATCCCGGGCATTCGCAGAGCTGAGCCGGCGCAAGGTCGCTGTTCATCGCCCGGGGCGAGCAGTGAGCATGGATACCAGGCCGTCGGCGAGATTTCCGACAGCCGTGCTGATGGCTGCGACTTCACCAGGTGTGCCGGATGACGGCGGCTGGATGGCGAATTCAAAATTCCGCAGGGCTGGTTCGGACCTGCCCTTGAAGATCACGCCTGCCTGCGCACGCAGGATCAGCTTGCCGGCCGCATCCTCGTCAAGCCGCTGGATGTTAAGGGTGATCGTCGCGTTGGCCGGCGCAGACACGGCACCGACTTCGCTGATCACCATGCTCTGCGGCAGGCGCTGACTGAGCTCTGCCACCAGCACCCGACTCAGCATGGCGCCGAGCGGTTCGCCCCACCAGTCATTTGCCATCACTTCAAGCTTGTAGTCTTCCGATGAGCGGACGATCTGCGAACGCTCCAGATAGCGCTCAAGGCCGATCTGTTGCAGCAGGATGACTTTTGGAGCGGCCGCCTGCTGGGCGCCTTGCACCGGAGCGATCGTGTAGAGCGTCGGGTTCGGCGATGACGAACATGCGGTCAGCCCCATGACCAGAGCGAGGGCGAGGGCCCAATGGCAGCGATGGAAGGACATCACTCTATACCTCCGCCCGCGCGCCCTTTGATCAGGGCCTCCGGATGTCGCGCCAACAGGTCAGCCAGTGCCCGGAACGAGCGCACCGCATCGTTCGCTTGCACGAGCAGCCGATCCAGATCGCGATTGAACTGCGTGTCGCCGCCATAACCGCTGTTCATCGACAGCGCCAGCTTGTTCACCGTGGTCAGTGTCTTCTCCAGGCCTGAAGCAATCTGCGGCAGCTGCCTCAGCGCCGGCCCGGCGTCGCTATCGAGCTGAGCCATCACGCCCTTGGCACTTACCAACGTGGCATTGAGATCTGTCAGCGCCTGCTGAATTTGCGCACCATTGGCCATTGTGTTGCCGGCGTGCAGGATGCCGTTGAGATTGTCACCGATCGCCTTGAACGGAATTTCGTTGACCTTGTCCAGCAAGGCAGCGGCCGATGCCTGAAGGCCGGCGAAACCGCCGCCTTCCGTCGTGGGCAACACGAAGGCCTCGCCGTCCATGGTGACAGGCGCGGGCGGAGCATCACGTTCGAAGTCCAGCGCAACCATTTGCTGGCCGGTGATCAGGCTGGCAGTTTCCAGGTGAGCGCGGAGCCCGTGACTCAGGACCTCCTCAACTGCGTCGCGCGCGGTGGCGTACACCCGCTTGCCGACGCCGACGATACGCTCGGGCTCGACCTGGTATTCGACAGGCGCGACGATTGCATCGCGAGTTGGGTCGTAGGCGATCCGCACGCTGGTGACATGGCCGACGACGAGGCCATGCATGGTCACGTCCGAGCCTGCGGCAAGGCCGCGTACAGAACCGGGGAAGTAGGAGACCACGCGGATCTTCCGGCTATAGGACGCCGCGTCCGCCGATTGCTGATCCGCAAACAGGGGAAACACGTGATCCTGGCCGCTCATCGCCGCCTCGGCCTTGTCGTCTGGCGTGGCGAATGCAACGCCGCCGAGCAGCAATGCGCGCAACGATTCGAGTTGCAGTTCGACGCCGGTTGCTCCCAGCTTCACGGACACCCCGGACGCATTCCAGAACCTGGTGTCGTCGGTGACATAGCGGTCGTAGGGGGCACGCACGAACGCCCTGATCGTGACGCTACGGGCCATCTCGCCGATTTCCCAGCCGAGTACCTGGCCGACGGTGAGGTCACGGAAGAACACCGGTGAGCCAAGCGAGATCGAACCGAGCTTACTGGCTTTCAGTTGAAAGGTGTGACCCTGCTCGGTCGCGGTAATGATAGGGGGGTCCTCGTGACCGATGAACGTACGCTGCGGGGTTCCTCGTCCGCTTTCCGGCAACATTCCGACGTAAGATCCGGATAGCAGAGTATCGAGGCCGGATATATTGCCGGCAAACAGCCGGGGTTTGACGACCCAGAACACCGTTTGACTCGTCAATAACGGTTCGGCCTGACGCGTTGTCGCGATCGTCGCCACCACATGCGAATGGTCAGAGGTCAGGTCCAGGCTCTTCACAGTCCCCAGGACGATTTCTCTGTATTTGAGCGGGGACTGACCGGCTTGCAGACCTTCCGCGCTGTCGAAGGTGACCTTGATCGTCGGCCCCTCCTTCGAGAATGTGTCCCATGCCAGCCAGAGACCAATGGCGATCGCTAGCAGCGGGATCACCCAGATGACCGGCACGCGCCTTGACCGTCTGGTGCGGGCCCGTGCGGGACCTTGCTGGCTGGCCGACTCACTCATGGGGGACCTCGCGGAGCCAAAACATGTTCATGGCCCCGCCTTCGCCATCTGAGCGAGGACCATACGAAGCGGTGCATCGGACAGCTGAATGAGGCCGCCGTAAGGGCTGCCGAGCTCCAGTATCAGGTAGACGGCAGCGGACACCGAGAGCGATCCGACCAGCAATGCTGCCGCGACGGTCGTGTGGAATCGCCCGACGAGGCCAAAGCCCAGAAACAGCACTCCGAGCCAGAACGACAGAGCGACCAGGAAGGGCCAGGAAACGCCGTTGTTGGCTTGCTGGAACATGAGGGCTCGTATCTGCCCAATCGACTGGCTGAGTTGCAGCGCCTGGGCCTTCGCGAAGTGCTGCACATCCGACTTCGGCGCCAGGCTCTCGAGAGCGAAGATGAACCTGTTGGCGTCGGAACGGTTGTCCATGGGGTCGAGGTTCTGCGATTGCACGCCACTTTGCGTCCATATCATGTCATGCGCCGCGACAACGGCCTGTCGCAGCAGCGTCCGGATCTGATTTGCCTCCTGCCCGTACAGCTCGAGGATGCGGTCGAGCTGGGCGACGTCAGCAGCAAGCTGCTGCACGTTACTGTTCTGAGTTGCATAAGTGCTTTGCGCGGACGCGATCAGCAGCCCGAGCACCAGAGCCGCCATGGTTGCGACCAGTCCGATAACGAGCTTGACGACGTCCTTTGAATCACCATCGAGGTGGTCGTCGGGCAGCTTCGCGTGCAGGATCAGCCCCACCATGGCAGCACTGGTAGTGATGACGAAAAGCGTCAAGGCGACCAGTAGCGCACTCATCGCTGCCCCTCTGGCGAGTCACGCGCACTGTGGCATCGGCCTGTGTCGCTGTCATTACGTGCCGGCTGGCCTCGGTGGTGTGTCAGTGGAAAGTCTCATGACGCTTTGCGATTTCGCCCTGCGGATAATGGCCCCCGCCCCTGTAGATTATGACAGAGGTCGGTTGCTGGCCGGTATAAGAGCCTAGGTCACCTGCGTTGCGCTTACACGCGGGAACAGCGAATCGATCAGCTTCGACGGCGTCTTTCAGGGATAGTCCGACGCGCCTCCGAGCGAACGGCAAGCAACCGTCGGAAGCGCGCGACGCCAAGGCTCATGAGCGGGTGCGCCACGCCTCCCACTCCATAGCGTCGCAACAAGCGGTGGCGGCCCGAGCAATGCCGCCACCAGCTATTCCTGTGCTATTGGTTCGGAGCCGGCACGAACCACTGGACGGCAACATCTTTGCAGTTGACGTTGGGCCCTTTGATATTGGCGAGGAGCCAGCCGTCCGACCTGACGGAACCAGTGATCGTGGCCGTCCTGCCCTCTCCGCCAACCTCTTTCGCGGTCATCTCGAAGGACTTGGCCGTCGGATTCACAGTCCCAGTGGCATGAGCCATGGATTTCATGTTGTTCCAGGCGATCATGCCCTCAAGTTTGTTGCCCTGGGCAACGACGTGCCAATCAAGGTTGGGACAACCGCCTTGTGCGCCTGAGTGGAAGGAATAGACGCGGCCCTCGGGTACCTGTGCCAACGCGGCACCGCACATCGTCGCAAGTGCGAATCCCGCTGCGGTGGCCAATTTTGCACGGCTCATTCTGTATTCCTTTCTGGTTCGGTAGGGACGGCATGTCGGCGCAATCTGTCGCTGGGCTGGTTCACCCGCTCGCCTGCCTAAGTGACAATCGATGCCAGGCATCATCTTTTGGTAAGCCCTCCCCTCGACGGCCGTTGCGCCACGGCATCCTCGATTGCCAGGGCTATATACCAGCCGATATGCAAATTCGGCAAAACGGAACGAAGCGGCGCCAGAATGCGGCCCCGTGCGATGTTTGGGCCAGCCAGGCAGAGACTGCCGCCGGACGGTCTCGAACTCGAATCTCCAATTTGAGGCAAAGCGGCCCAGTACCTTTGCCAAGGATTCTTCTCTGACCATCCGGACCGTATGTTGACAGCTGTAGCTGCGCCTCGCGCTGGAACGGTCCGTCACACCGGCAACCTGTTCCGCAATTGCCGAAATTGAATAGCACCCGGGCGTCACGGAAAGGAAACTCACGGTCGAATCTTGGCCTGGCGGCGAGGTGGCAGAAATTCCGAATGCCTGGAACTATCGTATCCATGTTCAGCCGCCCTGATGAGTTCGAGGCTGCGATGAGGGCAGAGTGCAGCCTGGATCTCGTCCCCACGCCCTCGGGCCGATTTCGCGTAAAACTCACGCAGATGAAATTTGAGGGTACAAACGTTTCAGGTATCGAGGAGAACCAACCCCGCATCATCATCGTGAAGGTGCCCCACAACAAGGTGCTGGCGACGCTCTGTCTCAGTGATGGTTCGGCGCAGAAATGGGGCAGTCTCCAGACCCATTCCGGCGACCTGACGATCGTCGGGCCTGATCAGACGATTCACGCAAGTACTGAGCGGCCTTGTTATTGGGGTGTGGTGTGGCTGCCGGTCGCCGACTTTATTCGTTACGGCGCGGTGCTGACGGAGGATGTGGCGACCTTGTCTGACAAGGTCAGGGTCTGGCGGCCGTCGGCGTCCCTTTACCGCCAACTGCGCCGTCTGTTCACGACTGCGATCCGGGCCGCCCACATTCAGGCCGAGGCGCTGATGGCGAACCGAGCCAGCCACGGCCTGGAGCAGCAATTGCTGCATGGTCTTTTTGACTGCCTGTCGGGACAGCCATCGCAGACCGAGACGGCAGTGCAGCTTGGGCGACGCGAACTGATGGGGCGCATCGAAAGGCTTGTCGGAACGGAACCCGTGGGCCGTATCGGGGCAGCGCATGTAGCCGCGGCGCTGGGCGTTTCTGCTTCCGTGCTTCGCTATTGCTGCGAAGACGTGATCGGGATGAGCCTGAGGCAGTACCTCGAACTCCGGCAGATGAAGCTCGTGCATCGGGATCTGCATGGCGCGGATTGGGGCACATTGTCGGTCACCGAGGTGGCCAGACGTCATGGCTTCCACGACTTTGCCCGGTTCGCGGCGGCCTATCGCATGCTGTTCAACGAGCCGCCGGCGCTGACAATCCGCCAGCATCGTCAGCGGATGAGACCCCCGGCGGCCAATCGCAGATAGCCTGCCGGCGTGCGGGCGACGCCGCTTGTCTGGTTGATCTGGATCAAGGCACACTCTTTACAAACCGGTATCGGTCATGCCGAGGCGGATTGGGGGAAACGACGGTTGGCGCGGGTCCTGGTGCAATCGTTTGAGCAACCGGATGAGGTCGAGGCGGCGCATCGTAATGCGAGTGCTTCGATCGTCCCGACGGGACGCGGAGATTATGCCGCGCAGCTCGTCCGCGTGATGTTCGATAAGCTCGAGATCAGCAGTGTCTACGAGAGTGCGCCACGCATCCGGCACGTGCAGCAGATCGCCAAAAGATGCTTCTTCAAATTCCCTGCGATGCCGGGATACGCGCTGGTCAGCGGCGGCATGGCGGTCCCGTACGGAAGCATCGTGAGACATGCACGTGCAGAGGAGTATTACGAGCGTAGTACTGGGTCGCTTCACTGGGGCATCATGTCATGGCCGCATGAAGGAATCGCAGAATTGGGAATTGCACTTGCCGGCGTGGATTTGGCAGCACCGCGTTCACCACTCGTCGTAACGCCTGCGCCTGGCGCACTGTCCCGGCTTATGCGGCTCTATGCGGCGGCTACGACGCTTTCAATCGATTCACCAGATGTCGTTGCAAGCGAGATCGCGGCTCGTTCACTTGAACAAACTCTAGCGGAAGCTCTGATTGGCTGCGTCCTGGATCAACGCAAAGATGAAGATCGCGCAGCGGTGCGCTCTCACCAGACGATCATGCGGCGCTTTCATCGGATATTGGAGGCGAACGCCGGAGAGCCGCTTTATGTGCCGGATGTCTGCGTTGCGATCGGAGTTTCTGAGCGAACGTTGCGGTCGTGCTGCCAAGAGCATCTTGATATGGGTCCCAAGCAGTTCCTGCTGCTTCGTCGAATACACCTGGCACATCGCGCGCTGATTGCATCAGACTCGGTCGAAACCACCGTCACCGATATTGCGACACAGTTCGGCTTCTGGCAGTTCGGCCGCTTCGCTTCGGCATATCGGGTGATCTTTGGCGAACCTCCATCCGCCACGCTCAGGCGGCCTATGGGAAGAGGTGGGCAGAGTGGTTCCAGGATGACTGAAAACGTGATTTGAGCGGAACGCCTCAGGGCAGCGTCGCGCCCTGGAACCCCTCGCCAAAGGCAGAGCCTTTGGAATCCCATTGTTTGCGGGCAAGTATCGGCGCAGGGGCGGCGTGTCGCGATGAGCTGTGCATAAAGGAAGCTGAATCAATCAGTTGTTGCATCATTTCGACAAAATCGTTGATAAAATCGCCACAGGTGTCTCTATGGCTTGCGAAGAATGCTGCTCCGCCTTTGGCCGATTTCGCTGGTTCTGGCGCTTGCTGCCTGCGGCTCCGGCGGCGGCGGGCGTCTCGGTGACTATGTTGGCGGGACGGTTCCCGTGGAATGTGCCCCATTCGCCCGCGCGCTGAGCGGGGTGCAGCTTCGGGGAGAGGCTGCCGACTGGTGGAACCAGGCCGGCGAGCGCTACTCCCGTGGCGGAACTCCGTCTGTCGGGAGTGTGCTGGTGCTTCGTCGCTCCGGCCGTCTGCCCAGCGGGCACGTCGCCGTTGTGTCGCAGGTGATTGGGCGGCGGGAGATCCTGGTGACACAGGCAAACTGGGTGCACCACCGGGTCAGCGAGGACCAGCCGGTCATTGACGTGTCGGCCGGCAATGATTGGTCGCTGGTCCGGATCTGGTGGCCACCTGCCGGTCAGATGGGCACCAGGGAGTATGCGGCTTTCGGATTTATCCGCCCAAACCGTCCGTCATCACATGACCAGCTCGCCGCGGAGACGCCACGGGCGATCAGGTTGGCCGAAAGCGAATGACGCAGCGACAGCCGCCGGCGTGACGTAAGGCGCCGGCTACGCCGCGTCTTCCCGCCGATCGCGCACCTTCACATATGCCAGTTTGGCATGCTCCGAGCAGTAGGGCCTGCCTGGCTCCGACGCATCGTCGCAGAACCGGAAGTTGCGAGTGCCTGGCTCACCGATGGGCCAGCAGCACGTCACCACGCGCCCATAGGGGCGCGGCGCTGGTGGCACCACGCGCGGGGCAGGTGCGGGCTTCGGCACCATTGCCGCAACGGGCGATGCCATCGTTGCCGAACCGACGATCGAGGCGGTGCTGGACAGCGGGGGCAACGTGGGCCCTGCCACCCGCCGTGGTGTCGAGCGCCGCGGCGTGCTGCTGCCTGATCCGTCGCGGCGTATGGGCGACGGTCGCGCCGGCAGATCGAGCCGATGCGCCTTGCCGACAACGGCATTTTTCGAAACGCCCAACCGCCGGCCGATTTCAGCCGTGGAGAGTCCTTCGTCCCACAACGCGCGAAGCCGGACGATCGTTTCTTCGGCCCACTCCATCTCGTGGCCCCCCCGATGGTGCAACCACAAGATATGGTAAACGGACCAGAGCTGACGTCAACACATCATTGTCGGTGAACCACAAAAACTTGTGGAAAACCGGCTATGTGACCGCAAGACCTTGCGTACGGGGCGTCAATGCGCCGTGGTGGTCTCGCGCTGGCGCGCCGCTGCCTCACCTGCAGGGCCGGAAATCGAGCCCGTCGGCTTGTCGGCGCTCGCTTCCATCGAGGCGTCCTCGGGTTCCGCCATGTTCTTCTTGAAGGACTTGATGCCCTTCGCGAAGTCGCCCATCAGGCTGCTGACCTTGCCGCCGCCGAACAGCAGCAGAACGACCA